>JAFGXT010000266.1 GCA_016936495.1 Victivallales bacterium | reverse complement strand
CGGTGAAAACATTCAAAATCATACATCACTATCATTTTCGCGGTAGATAATGCAGGCGCCCCCGGTGGACCAGGCCGCGTCGAACCCAGCTTGCGTCCGCCCAGCCTGCTGGCATATTCATAGCTGGTGCCTTCATTTTCAAAAAAGGTTTTGGAACCGGTATTATCCGATGAGTAAGACGACATGGCTCTGACATCGGCAGGGCATTTGAATACATTTTTACTATTTCCCGCTTGCTCCTTGAGCACCTCGCTGATGGGGTCATCAATACCGTCATCGTCAATACCGTTGCCGTTGACTGAAGGCATCATTGCGGCATAAGGGAACATGTCCTTGGATTCCGTCATATACGACGCGAACGCAACCCCTATCTGCCGCAGATTGCCGCTGCAACTCGCACTTTTTGCGCGGTCGCGAGCCTTGCCCATAGCCGGAAGCAACAGTCCGGCAAGAATGGCTATGATGGCTATGACTACAAGTAATTCTATGAGTGTGAAAGATTTATGCCTGCCTCGACTAATTGTTATATGTTCTGTTATTCTCATTTCTTGTCTCTCCATTATATTTGACTGTTAATTTGATGTATTTTCACGCTGAGTGCTGTTTTCGGCACGCTCCGGTTTATTGTGGAAACGCTTATGCCGCTCACTCATTTCCTTTCTCATTGCCGTCAATTTCACCCGTTGTTCATCATTTAAAAACGGTTGCAAGCTGTCAAAGAGCGTTTTGAAAGCGGCTTCATATAGCGGCGCATGTTCCCGCCGCAGGTTCTCCATTGTCCGATACCAAATTTCAATTACCGGTTCAATTTCAGCGCATTGTTTCGCACTTAAATCCAGACGGCTGACGATACGCTGACGCATCATGTGTTTGATCTGTTCCGGGCTGGGTGGCGGTCCCAGAGGTCCTCCACGGAATTCCCGGCGCATCATCGGCCCGGCAAAGAATCCGGTAAGCACACCTGAAGCAAATATCACTATCGCCAGAATCACGGTCAGAATAACATTTTTTTTCGCTACAGAAAAATTTTTCATATGCCTGCCACCATATTCAAAGAAATTTCAAAACTGTTATACGGCAATTCCACAACATATTTCGTCTCCTGTACGTCAGTTACGGAAGTATTCATATATATTACGGCGCAAACCAAAGCCATTACGACCGACGCCAACGCGAAACGTGTCATAAACCATAACGGGAACATAAGAGTTCTTACGTACGCGCCGGATACGTCCGCCATTCTGACTGACGACATCACCGCCGCATGCCATTGCGCATCCGGGGCGACCGACTCAATGCTCCTGAACGACGCCCGCATCAGCGCTTCCATATTACGAATTGCTTTATTGCCATTCATTTAAAAATCTCCTATGGATTCAAGTATTTTACGCATTGTTCTACGGGCTCGCATGGCACGTACTTTAGTTTTTACCAGCGACCAACCGAGAGCTGCCGCCACATCTTTGAGTTTCATGTCATCAAAATATATAGATTCCACCAAAGTCCTATCCTCCGCAGACAACTGCCGGAGCACCATATTCACCGCCGCTTCCGCGTCTTGCCGTCGAGCCAGCGCAACCGCCTGCTCCACAGATGCGCAACCGCCTGCGTGTTCAAGCAAAGCACAGTGACAATCAGTATCTCCCGGATCCAATCGCCTGGCGTCATGACGCTTATGTTCCCGCCAGTAATCACAACATGTCCGTACCGCTATCCGTGCCAGCCAGGAGCCAAAACGGTTATCGTCGGTATATCCGTCCAACGCTTTGAATGCCCTTATAAACACATCTTGCGCGACTGAGTCAACCATTCCCACCGGCACCCGCCGCCTGACGATCGAAAATACCAATCCGCCATATTTATTCAACAACAGATTAAAACGTTCAACGTCGCCAGAAAGTATAGCCACGACAATCGTACCATCTTCGTTATTATCCGTATTATTCTTCCACACTCAATCCCGATATGCCTTCTATTATGTTTTAAATATAATAATCGTTTAAAACTTCAAAAGGTTACACCTCAATAAAAAAAATCACCCAAAAATGAAAAAAATCTTTCTGGGTGAATTGAAAGCTATATTTATTCCATCAAGCGATAGAAGCGATAATCCTACCAATCTTTTTAATATCGTCATCATTCATATACGGGTGCATAGGCAACGCAAAAATATCCTTGGAAACAGCTTCGGAAACGGGCATGTCTCCAGACTTGTAACCCAGGTATTCCATGGCTTTCAAGAGGTGCATCGGGATAGGATAATATCTGGCGGTAGGAATGCCATTGTCATTTAAGGCCTGTTGCATGGCGGAATGTTTTTCTGACATGACGCAAAACTGCGCCCATACAGAAGAGTACCCTTGAGGCATTACCGGCAATTTAACCAGACCGTCAAGTTCGCGCATATAAGTCGTTGCTACACGCTGGCGAAGACGGATCTCCTCTTCGTACACCTTGAGTTTCTCCAGTAGAATTGCAGCCTGAATAGTATCCAGCCGTGCGTTAAGTCCGATACGCACATTGTCGTATTTATCCGAACCTCGTCCATGAACTAAAATAGAGTTGAGTTTAGCATGTAATTCGTCGTCATCAGTAAAAACTGCGCCGCCATCGCCGTAACACCCCAATGGTTTAGCGGGGAAAAAACTTGTGCAGCCGATTGTACCCAGGGAAGGAGCCCGTTTCCCTTCATATCCGGCCCCCATTGCCTGAGCCGCATCTTCGATTACCGGCAGAGAAAACTCTGCGGCTATCGGCAAAATACGGTTGTAATCAGCACATAGACCGAAAAGATCGACGGTAACAATGGCTTTGGGTTTTAGAGTACCTTCACTCTTGATTTTTTCTATACTCTGACGGAGTTTTAGCGGGTCGATATTATATGTATCTTCTTCAATATCGACAAATACGGGGGTGGCTCCGACAAGAGCGATAGTTTCCACTGTGGCGAAAAAGGTGAAAGGAGTGGTAAAAACCGCATCTCCTGGTTTCACGTCCAATGCCATCAATGCCATAAGCAAGGCGTCGGTACCGTTGGCACAACCAAGGCAATGCCTGGAACCGGCAAACGCGGCAAGCTGTGTTTCCAGCTCCGCTACTTCCGGACCGAGAATATATTTACCGTGTTCAAGTACGTTTTTAATTGCCTTGTCAATATCTTTTTCAAGACGACGGTACTGTTTGTTCAAATCAATAAAGGGAATCATCGTTTCTATCCTTTTTCTACTATTACAATACTTAAAAGACTCTGGGTCATTTACCGGTACAAGTCAGATAAAATATCTGTAGCTACAGCATCCCAGCCGGATACCTCGTCAGCCCGGGTTGGATCGCGTCCACACTGCAATGCATCAGCCAAAGCCGTCTTACACGAGTCAGACCTGAAGGTATCATAATAAAAAACGCCTTCTCTGCACAAATCCAATCCGCTTGGAGCAACTACAGGCAAACCGCAATAACGGTATTGTTTCAACTTTAAAGAATCCGTAAATGATCTGGAATGGCTTGAACAGGATAAATCCAGACAATACAGACCTATATCAGCAAACTTCACATACGGGACAGTATCTTCAAATGCCATTTCCCCATGATAGACCACGTTGTCGCGTTTCAAATCTTTCTGAAAAGAGCCGATCAGATGAAACATTATTTCAGGGCAAGCGCCGGACGCTTTTTCTATAAACTCATAATCCAAATATGCATTGCCAACAAAGACTGCATTCACACCTTCGGCATATGGAGAATTATCCACCGCGTCGAATAACATAGTATTGACTCCATGAGGATGGAGCCTGACATTGCAGGATTCAGAAAATTTTTTCGCCAGATAAGAACACGGTACGCTTATAAGATTAAAAGTTTCCGATACTTTTTTTTCTACAATCTGCAACTCGGGGTGCGCGGATCTCAAAACACGTATATCATCCGAAACCCGATATATATTTTTAGCCTTGGGAGCCAGCTTTAGACACTTCTCAACGAGAAAAAGAGCATTGCAACTTTCATAAATGATAATATCCGAGGAAGCGATCTTATTTTCCGCCTCACCCATTGAGAACCGGTCATAGCGATAAACAAAGCGCGATGACATAGAATCAAGCAAGGGAAGAATCAAGGTATGAGGATGCCACATGGTAAAATGAACATAAGAAAAGAATCCGGGGCGTTCTTCGCAAAGTCTACCGTGAGCCTCACGGATTCCGGGATACGAGCAGCGATAATCTCTCCGCGCATAGGAAATCCATGACAATCCAGTTGTTATAAAAGTTACTTCGTGCCCGGCAGCATGTAGCGCGTCTGCCAGGAAATGAAAACCAGCTCTGCGCAATGACCGGTAATAATGGTTGCTCAGCAGAGTGATTTTCATCGCTATACGCCTTGTTCTTTCAGCAAATTCAAAATCTTTTCGGCGGCATGTCCATCTCCATACTCATTAATGCTCTGACCCGGAACGGCATTATCGACCGCCGAAACCAACTCCATGGCGATGGCGTTTGAAAGCACATTCCATCCGGCCTGGACAGTCTCCACCCATTCAGTCTCATTTCTGATAGTAACACATGGCACCCCATGAAAATATGCTTCTTTCTGAACACCACCTGAATCGGTAACAATTACTTTTGCAATACGTTCCAATGCTACCATATCCAGAAAAGACAGCGGTTCAGTAATGGTGATATTTTCCAGCATAGTCTCCAATCCCAGCGTGGAAATGCATTTCCGCGTACGCGGGTGCAACGGCAGAACAATACGGAAACGCCCGGCAAGCTCGCTTAACCCGGCAATGATATTTTTCATGCGTTCAGGAAAATCAGTGTTCTCAGCCCGGTGTATGGTCGCCAGTACAAAAGAATGAGGCGCCAACCTCAGCCGCTTGTGAATATCTGATTCACGCGCCGCTATTTCTCCGAACACCAGAGCTGCATCATACATGACATCTCCAACATGATGCACTCCTTTTACAATACCTTCATTTGCCAGATTTTTTATCGCCACAGAAGTGGGACAAAGCAGCATTGAGCTCATGTGATCAGTCAGGATACGGTTGATTTCTTCGGGCATTAATTTGTTAAAAGAACGTAATCCGGCTTCAACATGAATTACCGGAATATGAAGTTTTGCCGCAGCAAGAGCCCCCGCCAAAGTACTATTGGTATCGCCATAGACCATTACCGAATCCGGTTTTAGTTCAAGCATCGCTGTTTCCAGTGCCTCAAGCATACGGCCGGTCATCGCTCCGTGATTGCCTCCGCCGAGAGTAAACTGGCGTGCCGGACGGGGAATCCCCATCTGACGAAAAAATATATCACTCATGTTGTCATCGTAATGCTGTCCGGTATGGACAATAAACTCTTCAATATAGCGCTCAGGATCATTTACAAAAGCGCGGCTGACCATGGCTGCTTTGATGAATTGCGGTCGCGCACCTATAACTGTCAATATTTTCACCAATCAAGCTCCTTGATCGCGGGTTTTCCAAGTGTCGTAAGCAACAGATCCGACTCGCATGGATTCAGGTAACGGAGTTTCTTCATCCAGATCAAGACAACGCAGCCTTCCTTCTTCCTCCTGATAACGCAAACCGCTCTCAGGGCAGGTCATTATGCCGTCGATATCGGGATTTTTCAATATATGACCGTGTCTGCTCATCCAGCCTTTATGCCGCCCAGGACATCCCATGATCAGAGCATAATCGGGGACATCCTTGACCACTACCGCTCCTGCAGAAATAAAAGCATAACGGCCAATGGTAATTCCACATACAATCGTAGCATTGGCGCCGATAGTAGCTCCGCGACGAATGCGGGTTTCCTCATATAGAGAATGACGGTTTACCTGACTGCGCGGGTTGGTTACATTAGTCAGAACACAACTCGGACCGAGAAAGACATCGTCCTCAATTACAGTTCCCCCGTATATCGACACATTGTTCTGTACCTTGACATTTGAACCGATGACGACGTTTCCGCCGACAAAATCGTTCTGTCCAAAGCTGCAGGCATCACCGATAACTGCGCCGTTGCAAATGTGGCAGAAATGCCATATCTTAGTATTCCTGCCGATGACCGCACCCTCATCAACACAAGCGGAATCGTGAACAAAATAATCAGACATTGCCATATATCCTCTAGTAAGAAAGCATTTCCATTAAGCGCACTCCCGACAAGACGTCCTCTTTGCTCGGAAACATCTCAAAACGGTCATTGGCGATATAACGATATAAAGTATCATGTCCCTTGCCGTACACATGATCAATAGTGAAATCCATATCCGGTCTCTGCATACCCTCAACATTCCAGAAATCAATCTTATTCAGATTAGTCCCGGTAAGACGAATGGTACCGTGTTCCGCAATCAGGGTGAATTCAGTGAGATAATTTTTTTCATAGACGCTGACTGTGGTATTAAGAGAACCGACAACTCCATTGGTAAAACTCATATTTGCCGCGACCGAATCAAACACATCCAAGCCGCGCAAATTGCCACCTATCCCACGGTGCTGATCTACCTCTCCGAAGAAAAAATGCAGCATGTCGACATAGTGGCTGGCCTGAGTGTACAGCACACCACCGTCAAACTCCCGGGTGCCGTGCCAGTCGATCTTGAAATAATCATCATTGCGGTTCCACAATACATTGCAATTAAACATGTATATTTTCCCCAGTCTGCCGCTGTCTATAAGCTCTTTGATCATGGCGACAAGTGGGTTGTAACGGTTCTGATAAACCGGCAGGAGCGTCTTGCCTGCTTTCTCGATTCGGGAAAAAAGCTCCAGAGCTTCGCGTACCGTCAAAGATATAGGCTTTTCACTCAGCACGTAAGGCGTGTCAGTTTGTTCTGCAATTTCTGCGGCATGCTTGGGGTGCATTCCTGACGGGGTAAGAACTGCGGCAACATCAACACCTGAAAGCTGGCGATAATCGGTAATATAAGGAACCCCCAGTTCTCTGCCGAGTTTTTCCGCTTTCCCGGCGTCAATATCACATACTACAGTTATCTTCAAACTGGGATTTGTTTGTATTGCCTCTACATGTCTGCGAGAAATTCTGCCGCACCCGATAAGCGCGATTTTTTTACATGAATTCATTACCATTACCTTCTTTAACAATTAGTCTTCTATAAAAGATTTTTATTGCCAGCCTATGCCCATAAACGTTACCAGGTTACAATAACTTAAATTACGGTCTTTTGCAATTAACGCTGGTCTTTATTTAAAGTATTATATTATGATTTTATCGAAAATATCTCCACCCAGCGTATATAATTGATCCAACGCCATACACGCCAGTCAAAAGCAGACCTACCACTGCATACATTCTGCCATTCTTCTCGTATTTTATCCATTTTCATATAAGGCACATCTTCGGCCTCATCCAAAGTCTTATCAACCCATTTCGAAAGCGAAAGCAGCCATTGTCTTTCAGGTGTGGCAAAGCCGATTTTATCCCGCCGATCCAACACCTCATCCGGTACAATACCGCGCATTGCCGCTCGAAATACCGCTTTTGAACAGCCATCCGGAGCCACAAGATATGATTCCGGCAACGATAGTGCTAACTCCGCCATATCACGGGTCAGAAACGGCACCCGACTCTCAATGGAAAAAGCCATGGAATTACGATCTCCGTGCCGGAGCAATTGCGGGAGACCATGCCAGGTCAACTGATAAGCCAAGGTCTGTAACATCCGATCCCGTCCGGAATAAAGCTGCTTTTGATCACTTATCAACCCCCATTGGATACCAGCTTCTTTCAGACCTTTACAATCCATCCACAGAGGAGCAGGATTCCGTCCGGCAATCTTCATTCCCATAGCCATCAGGCTATCCGGAGTAAACTCACGCAATACACGACGCAACACCTCGCCACGAGGACGATCCGGCCATGCTGTGGTTGAGTTGAAAAATCGCAACGCATCCAAGAGCTGTCCACGTAACAACATGGATGCGATCCGTGGACCGGGATACCCCTGATAACCTCCAAATAGTTCATCCGCTCCCTGTCCGTCCAGGGTTACAGTAACACCACACTCTTGCGCCAGCTGAAAGACCCTCCGCTGGGCATAAATTGAGGTCGAGCCGAAAGGTTCTCCAAGATTACGGATCATTGAATCCAGATCATTGACCAGATCCAACGGCTCAAGCTCGACCATATGAGAAATAACCCCGGCATGCGCGGCGACCCGCTTTATCCAGGGCTCCTCGGACACCTCTGAACCGCGAGCAACAAAACTGAAAGTGTGGATTTCTGCATCCGGTTCCAGATGCCTTACTGCACAAGTAACCGCCGATGAATCGATTCCGCCTGAAAGAGCTACACCCAACGGCACATCGGAGCGCAAATGCAGACGGACGTTATTCAAGAATACCTCCCTGACCCGATCAGCCGCATCAGCAAAACTTAAAACTGAACGCCTGGTCAAATCCGGACGCCAGAAAGATTCCGGCATGGCAGCTTCGGGATTCCCCAGGTTAATATTTATACAATGTCCCGGAGACAACTGGTTTACGCCTTTCAGAAATGTTTTGGATCCCATATCATATTGGCCGAAACATAAATAAGAATAAGCCATCTGCGGGCAAACCCGCCTGGGAACACCAGGAAACTCCAACAGCGCCGGAAGTTCCGACGCAAAACAGAAAGCACCGGTCTGCTTATAATAATAGAAGGGTTTTATGCCGAAGAAATCACGAGCACAGAACAAAGTGTTTGTCACCACGTCATACAACGCAAACGCAAACATCCCATTAAGCCGGGACAAGCCTTCACGTCCATGCCTGATCACCCAGTGCAACAGAACTTCCGAGTCAGTCTTTGAAACAAAAGGTATTCCCTCTGATTCCAGCTCCCTGCGCAACTCGACATAGTTATATATTTCGCCATTGAAAACCAGCGTATAGCGCCCGTCAGGAGAATGCATTGGCTGATGACCGGCACTTGAAAGGTCGATGATCGATAAGCGCGTCTGTCCGAGCAGAAGCATACACTCTTCAGGCTGTCCCGGATCTTTTTCTGTAAAGCGCCGTCCGCCTCTATTAAAGGCAGCATATCCTGCGTCATTTGGACCACGATGCTTTAATGCCATAGACAATCGTTCTGCATATGGTTTTATAGCATTCCGCCGCTCCGACTCAGGGACTATCCAGCCAAAAATACCGCACATCAGGCCTCTCTCCCTTCCATTATCGCCGTAAGAGCATTACGCAAGCCATCCATTTCCACGGCAGCATTGACTTTATCCGCAGCTTTGTGTGCATTGTTTTTCATTTGCATTATTTGCTCTTTGGTCAGATTGTTCAACTCCATCGCCAATGTTTCGGGAGCGAAATCTGCCGCTACCACTCCCATATCATATTCTTTTACAATTGCCGCCATTTCCGGCGACGGTCCAATTACAATTCCCAAACGAGCCTGCATGAATTCAAATAATTTATTCGGCAAAGCGTGAGTATTGTTAAACCCCGCGGGCGGCAGCATATATACCCCCAGGTCATAACGATTTATAAACTTACATATCTCAGACATCGGTACTGGAGGAATAAAATTGATACGGGGATGTGCTGCCGCCATGTCCCGTATCTTCCGCCAATAAGATCCGGTTCCAGTCAGCATGAGATCCAGGGTGAAACGGTCGTCAGTATAATCCATCATCTTTATCATCTGCTCCAGGCAACGGGAGGGGCTGGCAACTCCATGATGAATAAGTTTGATATTATCGCCAACAGGTTGGGGCGCAAGTCCGGTGTCCGGCGGGACGTTCCGCACAATCAAAGGATTAATTCCGAATACCCGTTCATATTCATTGGCAATGCCTTTGCAAACCGTACTCATACCGGCGCAACGGGGAATAAATTGGTGGCATAGCCGGGTATAATGAGCTCCGAATAGAACATTCCAGACAAATGAATTATCGAATTCACGCGGATAGTATTCATGAGCGTCAAAAAACACTGGAGCTCCATCCGCCAACTCGAACGCCAATGGCAAAGGATCAGCGTCATTGACCAGAATCAGGTCAAAACGTTGGTTTACAGCATTTTCGTTCTCAAGCCGATAACGCTTCAGGAAAGGTTGAGAGTTACGGACAAGCAACATTCCAGCCCACCAAAGTTTACGTAAAGGCGAATTACTGACTTTTCTGACAGGAATAAATTCCACCTGTTCCGGCGCGGGCGGTATGCCGGCGACGGTTATCCTGAAATCATCCTGCAAAAAGTTGATCTGCCGCAACACCCTGGGGTCTGACAACGGATTCGTATAACTAAGTATAAGCAAACGCAGTTTATTCATCATAATTTTACAATTAAAGTTTCAAATATTTTCAAGTACACATCCATACCACTGTTCAATGCGATCAGCCACTGTTTTCGCAGAAAACCGCTGGGTAAAGTCAGCGCGTAATATTTGCGGGTCATAATCTATGTGATAGCATATCATATGACGCATAGCGTCCGCAAGATTTTCAACATCGTTTACAGGAACGAGAATTCCATTTAAATCAGATACAATATCATCAGGACCTCCACATCTAGTGGCGACGACTGGTTTTCCACATGCCAACGCTTCAAGGTATACAATCCCGAAAGACTCAAAGCGACTGGGAAGAACAAAGACGTCACATGCCTGATACAGCAATGGCATTTCTTCCCGGGAAACCGCTCCATGCCATTTTACCCGTGATGCGATATTCAGTTTCCTGGCAAACCGTTCCCAAGATTTTTTCTCGAGACTATCCCCTACTATTGTCAGAGTCGATGTTACAGGAAGCTTTGCAAATGCTGAAAGAAGCACATCAGTACCTTTGGAATGGGAAGGTCCTCCGACCGACAAAAAATCACATTTCCCGGTAGCTTCTCGCTTTTTCCCTGGATAAAAAATATTATCATCTAGAAAGTTTGGAATAACTTCAACTTTATCCGCAAGCTTTAAATCTGTGATTTTTTTCGCCAGATGAGAACTCACCGCCGCACATATATCCGCCTGATTATATGCTTCAATAATTTCAGGGACAGGAGTTCCATCAGGAAGTTGATAAACCGGCCATGGGAACGGTCCCATATGCTCTGTAATTGCTACAAATATTTTTCTTTTTCGTCCCAATCTTACCGCCGCCGTCCCTGCCGGGGTTCCCCCCATGGCGTGAATAATATCAGGCGTTCCATGAAGTTTTGAAAATTGATCCAGCGCCCATTCAGCCGCATCGATCAGATGATCTACCGTGTCCGCTAATTTGCGCTGACATAGAATATCATATGGCTTCCATATTTTATACTCTATAAGTCCACTCTCGTGATGATGGGTCTGACGTCTTGGTATTTTCAACAGGTTCTTCATATACCGTCCCCAGCCTAAAGGATTTCGCGGAGGACGCGCAGACACCAGATCACAAAGGCACAATGCTATTTTCCAGTCCGGCCGTGTCTGAGCAATTGAACGAGCCTGCTCCACAAAAAAAGAGCCTGACAAAGGAGCATCCGTACTCGGGCACCAGGAAGGTATTATGAACACATTCATATTTCCTGCCCACATTTGTTCAAACTATCCACACGCCAGAGACCGAGAGCTTTATCTCCGAAACGCCCTCCCGCTTCTGTAGATTTTTCATATAACAGTTCTACCGGAGGAGGAAAATTAAAAGGAGGCAGTTCCATGTTTAAAGCACGCCAGCCGGAATCGTCAAGATCATTATTTTGCAAAAGCCCGGGGAAAGTCGTAACCAGCAACCATTCAGCTTTGCTTTTGATAATAGTGGACAAGGCGGAAAAAACATCTGCATACGGCAGATGAACCAGGCAGTCGCGACAGAAAACTAACTCCGATTCTGGTAAAGGCCCTTTTATAAGGTCTACCTCGAGAAATGTATGACTTTGGTTTCCATAGCGTCTTTGATTCATTTTTACTAAGTCTGCAACTACATCTCCACCCACATAACGGATACCTTCAAAATCGACTAGATTCATCCAATGAAAATCTCCGCACGGTACATCCAGAATTGATTGTATTTCATGACGGCGCAACAGCAGTGGCAACTCTCTGCGTACGATTCTAGTCTGAAACATGGTTGAGCCAAGGCCTGAAAGCGATTCGGTTCCGACAAACCCGTTTTGTTCATATATGGTTTTAAAATCCAAGCGATATACTGCGTCATGATTTATCTTTCCACATCTTGACTTGATAAGTTTTTTCAGTCGCTCAGGCAAGCGCTGCCAAATTGATTTTATAGTTGGACGTAAGAAATCTTTAATTGATGGTTTGTCGTGATCAGGCTTGCGCCGCTCGCGTAAGAACTGCACCAGAACATCCTTTGCCGCATGGTAAAGATGCTGCTTCAGTCTGGCGGCGAAGAATTCACCAAGAAGGCTGGCTTTGCCATAACGTCCTCTCACGTGATTTTTATAATATTGCAATAGTTCAGGTAACTTTTCCTTATAGAAATCCTGATTGCCGGAGATGAGTACAGTCTGTTTTTCATGTGTTTCTATAAGGTCTTTTGCCTGCCAGATAAAATTGAACTTGCGACATAAAAACAAACATGCTTCAAGAATAGCTGAGTTCAATGAGAGGTCTTCTCTGAAATAATTGCCGAATGCAGACCTGAGTTCTTCAAGCGCATTTGCTGGAAATAACAATGTAGACGGGTTGAGATCCGGTATGCCGTAAAGATAGCAAGGCATTGCTTCCGGACTGATATTACCCATTGTCACGCTGGTTGTTTTTTGCCTATCATGACTTGTCTGGGAATAATCAGAGTAAATAATCGCATCGAATGTTTCAAACCATTTGAGAAATTCTGCCTGCTGCTCAATCTTATTCGCTCTGAAACGGGATCCTGGTAACATTAAGCACATATATTGCCCTTGGGATTGCGCAATCCCGACATTGCAGGCATGAATAATCTTATCGCGCCCTCCCGCGTCTTGGGAGGAAACGGTTAATGTTTCCTTATTTTCCCATGACTGTGATTCCGCACTGGCAATCCTTTCCATACCATCGTCGGAATCGGAAAGAGGAATTATAATTGAAATCAGCGGATTGAATTTTTTTGTCATAATATTATGTTTTTGCCGGTGTTCATGAGCGCCCGGTCATTGTTCTTACTAATTTGCGAATCAATACCTTGCACCATCCCAGTCGATTAACAGTATCACGTACGGCATGACCGATACGGCTTCGGGAGAAACGGCTGTAGTGAAAAAACATTTTCCGTTGCAAGGCATTCATGTTTAAGCGTAAAACCAGCACCGGCTCGGCAAGATGATCATTCGATTTGACGGGTGTGGATGTAGGACAATCAATCGATTGATTTTTACATGGCTTTAAATTTCCATCCGCATCGCGCCATGCGACTATCCCCAATACAGGCAAGGAGTTATTTCTGATTCCTGCATGTTTTTTTTCTATATAGTCATCAATTTTTGCTATAAAAGCGGCATATGAATATTTTCCTGAAATGATTATGTCCCGATATGCGGATTCTATCATTTTCTCCAGACGGGGGAGATCATTGACCGCAGCTAATACTTGGTCAATGTTGGAAAAGTCTTTTTTTAGAGGGATGTAATGTTCCCACGGTCTGATTATTCCCGAGTATTCCCCTTCGAAAAGAACCAACCCGGTTTTTAAAGATATGGCTTCGAAGATTCGCGGGGATATCTGATTTATGCGGATTTCTTGTTCCCTGTCTTTCAGAAATTCACGTTCAATAGTATCAAAATCGGCATCCGGATGCTCGACTATAAATTGCTGAATCTTCGGGACAAGAGTTCCATCGAAATCAAACACATTGGAGCCCGATTCAGTGCCAAGTACTGTACGGCAATTTGAAATAAAATCTTTCCACGCATCACCATAAATACGGTCATTGTCATCGACGGATATGTTGGCAGGAATATTATGTTCTGCGCATATTCGCTCCATTTCTCTGCCGATAATATATTTTTCCTGAGTCAGTCTACCGTATTTAAAAGGTACTTTTCGCCCACGATAACCTATGTGCCAGCTTCTGGCTTCCAAAGGAACGTGGCGAGGAGATGCAGTCATCGCTTCATCCGTAACATACCCGGTCAGCGCATTGATGAAATCAACTCCAGACTTTTTTATATCTCCATATACTTTATGGATGGACTCTTCGGGAACAATAGTAATGATCCCGGTCAGTTTCAACTCCGGCAGAATCTTCCGGTATCTGAGAAGATAGTCGTATTCATCTTGAAAAATCGCGATCTTAACGCCCTTGAAATCTGCAATCTTATTAATAAGATCTCTCCCCATAAAAAAATCGCCATTAGAGAAGAACGAAAAAGAAAAGATTATGACATCAAAATTATCAAGCTTAAATGAAAGCCTGACCGCATCCGCGTTGAAATAGCTTATTCGGTGTCGGGAATGGATTCCAAACGCACAATCATAGTCTCTTACCGCACCGGTAAAATGCGGTATCGCGGAATAAATATACAACACATTTAATTCAGACAAATTCTAAACTCCATTTAATATATAATTCTACAGTTTAAAGAAACTCCATTTTAAATATTTATTAAAACATCGACACGCAAAAAAGTGATTTGGTTTTGCGATATATCCAACGTATCAAACGATATAATGAGTCATTAAACTGAAGAATGTCTATTGCTTTCTGCCTGCATCGACACCGAATTTTACGAATATTGTAAATAGCGCAACTGACTTTTTTATCAACAACTAAAGCACATTTAAAGAACGGATTATATCTGACAGGTCGTACAACCTGATCTTTAGATAGAAAAAGTTCAGGAGTTGGCATCCCCAAAGGGATATCAGATAAAAATTTGGAATTACCATAATTATCACGCCAACCAATTTGCATATATATCGGTTTTAACGATTGTACTGCAGATGTTTTTTTCTCAATATAATCGTCTACACGGTTGACTAGATTAGCATAGGAATACTTTTGAGAAAGGATCACATCCTGATACGCCTGCTTTGAAATTTTTTCAAGCATCATAGTATCACTGACCGCATCAAGCACTTCATCAATATTAGAAAAATCCTTTTTTAGCGGAATATAGTGAATCCATGGCTGAATAATATCCCAGTATTCCCCCTCAAAAAGGACAAGTACAGTACCCAGAGCAATGGATTCAAAAACACGTGGAGAAACCATATTCATTTTTATTTTCCCATCTATATCCTTGAGAAAAAGTTCATAAACAGTCTCAAATTCAGCATTAGGATTCTCATCTAAATATTGATTGATTGCAGGAATCAGTGTTCCGTCCATGTCAAAGACATTGGAACCACTCTCAGAACCGAGAGTAACACGGCAATCACGGATAAATTCAGGCCATGCATCTCCGTATATCCTAGAGTCTTCATCCACTGCGATATTTGCGCATATATTGCGCTGCTCGCATATTTCCTTCATCCGTTTACCAATATAATATTTTTCCCAACCAAGTCGCCCATACTTGAAATGGAGAGTCCGTCCCCGGTAGCCAATTTCCCATTTCCGTTCGTCAAACGGCTTTGGAGACGGCATATTTAGCATGCTGTCTGGAACATAACCAGTCAATGCCGTAATGAACTCTAGATGAGCCAGTTCCGGGCTGTGGTATACCTTGAACCAATCATCTTGATTCCTGATATTAGTGACAATGCAGTCTATTTTCATATCAATCAGTGCATCGCGATACCATACAGAAGTATCATATTCATCTTGTAAAATGGCAATCTTTGTTCCTTTGAACTTTTTTACCTTTTGCAGAAAAACTTCAGATATTTGGTTATAAGATGACCAGAAACAATAGTTAAAAATAACCGCATCAAAGCCAGTCAGGTCGAACTCACCGGAAAAATCGTGCAAGTAGGACACATTACTTCTAGAATGCCTAGCAAAAGCATTTGCAAAATCAATAATTGCACCAACATAATAATAATGAGGCGTATAACAAAACAATAAGTTACAATTATTCTTCAATTTTTCCATGAAATCAGATTCTCTCTATAAATAGAACAAGGACTATTATTTTTTGATCAACTTATATCCATGCAGTCTTGCATATGGAGAAAGACCGTCAAGATTAAATGTCTTTATCAAAGGCAGTATTTTCTGGTGAAATTCCCCGGCCTCAATAACATTACTAGAACCCACAAGCGCTGGATATACTACCCGGGTGAGGAAATCATACATCCCTGAATGGAAGTAATCCTGAATCTCAAAAAACTCGTTAAGCAAAGGTAATATATCATTCAATTTAGAATAAAAATTTATTGCAGCCGGAGTTAATGGGGTCAATCCAATGCTTTGCCTAAGTTCAGACAAAGCATCAAAGCCATCTTTATATCCCTCAATCAACAACAACATACCTCCTTTCTCTAGAGATTTATGCAAATTAGCTATAGCTTTTTTCTGACTCTCCAAATCCTTAAGATTGATCAATACCCGTATGCACAATATTGCAGAGTAAGATTCTTTGAAATTTTTAGGGTCTGTAACATCATCATGAAAGAAACGGTTATTTTTTTGACCTCTAAGTTCAACAGCTTTCTCCACCATATTCTCGGCATAATCAAAGCTATCGAGAAAGTTAACCTTTTCCCTCAAATATTGTGAAAGGAAGCCATTTCCGCACCCGACTTCCAAGAGATTGTCAGTCGGTCTTAAGTGTTTTTCTACAAAAGTGTATTCAAATTCACGCTGTACAATATCCCCTATGTTCACCTTATCCTGGTCTTTCTCATTAAGAGCGCGTTCATTCCAAAACAAATCAGTTTGAGATTTCATTCTCGTCCTCCATTCAAAGTTATAGTTTAAATTTATGCTTTATATACTGATAAAACATTATCTATTCATAAATCATAGTTTTCTTTATTGCAGGCAGTACCGTTTGATAATAGACATCGTGCCCCTGTTCACTCAAATGAAGTTCGTCATCAAGCAGTAACTTTTCTAATGGAATCTTTTGTTTTGCTGTAGCTTCGAATACTTGTTCTATATCTATTAGCAACACACGCGAATCATAGTTGCAAAAAGCATTCCTCAATAATTCATTATATTTTTTATTATGTTGCTGATAAGTATAGCTAGTATTCGGCATGACAGTTTTATCCCTAGTGGTGGGGTGATTGGTATTTACAAGAACAAACTTTGCTCCGCTTTTAAAACACCGCTCAACAATTTCCTCCATATTAGCAATAAAAGCTTTTGCGGAAACTCTTGGCATTCCATTATCAGTCAGCCAAAAGTTACAATCGTTTAATCCGAACTGAACAACCACAATGTCCGGGTTATGAGATTGAACATCGAACGGCATACGTTCCAAAGCCATTCTTGTGGTATTTCCATTGATAGATGGATTGGCCACAACAACCGGATAGGGCATTTCTTCATTTAATTTGGCTGCGGTGCGAGTTACCCAGGTTTTATGGGGTGAAACTCCCTGCCCAAAACAAATAGAATCTCCGAAAAAAAATAGTTTTCTTTCCATAATAATTTTTCTCTTTAATTTCCCTGTATTGTTTTCATAAACGGTTCGTGCTGTTTCATGCAGCGCTCAATGATAGTTTTATTATCCTTTGTCCAGGCAATGGTTTTTCCTAGACCGGACTTCAGATCAACTTCCGCTTTAAAGCCGATTTCCCGTAAGGACTTTTCCGTACTGCCGAAGCGTTTGCCGGAGCGGTCCCAGTCGCGTGCGGGTTTGAGATCACAGGGTGTGGGATTGCCGGTAATGACGTTAATGGTCTCAGCCAGCTCTCTGATTGAAGTCTCCACTCCTGACGCCAGATTATAAATATCGCCGGGAGTTCCACGCAGAGCGCATGCCATCAGACCACGAGCCATGTCCTCAACAAAAATAAAGTCTCGAGACGCATTGCCGCCATTATCCAGAGGCAGTGCTTCATGATTAAGAGAGCGCCAGATAAAAGTCGGAGTTACATTGCGCCATACTGTGTGAACCGTGCCGCGCCAGCGTCCGGCGCCAAGGATCTCTCTGGGTCCATAGACATTCTGAAATCGTGCCTTGACCAGCGGCATATTGTAACGGAGAAAGTAATAATTACCGTAAAGCTCGCCGATAAGTTTGGAAATAGAATAGGGGCTATCGTGATAAAGAGAGACCGGTTGGTCTTCCGTAGTGGCGCGTGCCTCATCAAAAGTCTTTTCCGCTACAGCACAACCGGCGGCGGCATACACTACTTTTTTTAGATTTTTAAATTTAGAGATACGCTCAAAGAGCATTAAACTGGTAAGAGTGTTGTTGTCATGATCGGCAATCGGGTCTGCAATCGATGACTGATTGCCATGATAACAGGCCAAGTGAAATACATAATCCAGATCTTCGGGAAGAGCATAAAGTATATTCTGATCCGTAATCGGTCCGTAAACAAACTTGACCGAAGGATGTACTGGTACGTTACTGGCATCGGAAGATAGCAGATTATCTACTATTATTATCTGAGCCGGAGATTGTTCCAGCAGTTTAAGAACAAGATTGCTCCCGACAAATCCGGCTCCGCCGACGACCAGTATCTTTGTATTGTTAAAAGTAGTTTCCATTTACTCTATCCGTTTATTAAATTTTACTTTGAAGATTTCAGATGACTATAAATTGCGTTGATACCGTGTTTATCATACCATTTCAGCATATTCCAGATGGTTTCCTTGAAGCCGACCCGACCTTTCCAGTCAAAAGCCTTTTCAGT
>JAFGXT010000265.1 GCA_016936495.1 Victivallales bacterium | reverse complement strand
TGGCATTGCCTGAAAAGTAATGGCGGATCGCGGGAAACAAGCCTTTTCGCCGTAGTATATCGAGCGTGCCGCGATTACCGGATACCATCTGCAGACGTTCAAATAGAGGAGTAATGTCCGGCATCATGAAGTATATCAGATTGCGTGGTGTCCATAAGCAGAAACCCATGAAATTGTCCAGCAATATCTTCCGCCCCAACTGTCCCGCTTCTTTATCTCTTTCAATTGGGTGGGAACTTTCCAGCTGTGCGTCCAGTTGTTTGCGCATAAGGTCAAAGGGGATGTCGTCGCGCCAGGATAGATAACTTCCGGCCTTGTAATGGAGCAGGTAGTGACCGCTGAGTGTGGTGTAGGTGTAGTGCCCAAAATGTGAGTAGTTACGTAAAGACCAGCCCACTGGAAATACATTTGCGGCGGCGGCAAAGAGCAAGGCGTAAACCACCTTCTTTTTTTTAAATAATATCCACAATGCGATTATGATGAACAGCAGAATCCCCGCCGGTCTGATAAACGTGGCCATGGACAGACACAGTCCAGCCGTGATAAATCGGTCGCACGTGAGCAGATACAGCGTTGCCATCAGCCAGAAGCAGAATGGCACCTCCGTAAGCGGAGCCGTAGAACATGTTATCAGCCCCGGAGAAAGTACAAAGAGTGCAATCAGGGTCTTGTGCGCATGTATGTCGAATTTATCCGCCAGCTTAAATGTAAGTACGCATGTGCCATATAAAAATAGTAAGTTCAGGATGAAAAATCCGTGTCTGCCTGCAAATAGTTGAAATATCGCAATCAATGCCGGGTAGCCGGGCGTGCGGGTAATTGAATATTCTCCCGACCCTTGCTCGAAGGAGTGTATGAAGCGCCCCTGCTCGACCAGACTGGTGCTGAGATCCAGATAGTCGCGGCTGTCGGGAAAGGGAGAAGGGAATTCATTGACAAAGCAATAAAGCAATACAGCAAGCAAGCATGGTGCTAACGCCCAAAAGAAACAACGATTGCCTGATAATTTAAAAAAATCAGATATGCTATGAAAACGTATTACCCCGTTTGCTTTTTGCATATGCTGCTCATTCCTTATGTTTCTGTTTGTGATAAAATTTATCCGATGCGATGCTTGAGTAATACGGATACCGGGCTTTCAGCGTGTCATCGGCGTCCCGTGGGATGTACTGGAAACGTTTATAAAACCATAGATATTGTTCAGGATAGCGGCGGATATATTTTTCGGTTATGGTCATAAGATCCTGAATAATATCCTGTTCATCAGTGTATTCTGATTCAGGCTTGGGTAGTGGCTCGGAAAAGGTGGTTATCACGCCGTTTTCGTTTCTTACGCCGCCGCCTACGTAAAGCTTTACGTTGGTTCTGCGGGTGAAAATAGCCGGAGCCCGGCTTGATGGTACTGGAAGTCCGGCAAAATTCACAAATACACCGCCATCGCGTACCCGTGTGTTCTGATCTATGAGCGTAGCCATGCTTTTCCCTGCCTTAAGGGCTTTAAGCATATCTTTTCCCGCGCCCTTGGCTTCGATGATGTCGGTGCCGAAGGCGCTGCGGCTGGATTTTACCAGACGGTTAAGGAAAGGATTGCGGGGAGGGCGCACAATCGCCGCGAAATCAAGTCCGCTTGATACCGCCATCTTCAGTCCCGTAGCCTCCCAGTTGCCCAGGTGCGGAGTTACAAAAATAATGTTTTCATGTTTGCGGATGTGTTCATCGATCATTTTTTGACATTTGGGGGAAATTGCGGTGTATTTGTTCAAGCGTGCCGGAGAGTTGCTGAACCAGAATAGTTCCAACACTGTTTTGGCTAGATTGACAAAACTTTTTTTAGCAATATTGTTGATTTTACGTTTGTCATAATCCGGGAATACTGTTTTCAGGTTGGCTATGGGTATTTTCTTGAAGCCCGGGAGTATGTACATTATCCTTCCGGATATTTCCGCAGTCAAGCACAATATGCAGCGCGGCATAATCTTTACGACCCCATAAAATAATATGACGGCGCATGATTCCAGCAGAAAACGTATGTTTTTCAGCAGCTTATTCAATGTTTTTGAATACTCCTTCGCGTTTGCGGCGTCTGCGGGGGAGAGCGGTATAGACTATGTCGCCGGATTTAAGGGAATGAATGCCATTGGCAAAAAGAGTGTCCTTTAAGCTTGCCGCAGCGATGTTCATCACCAGATGGGTACGGTTTACCTGGGTGCAATCTTGTTTTGTCGCTTCTTTTACAATCTTAATCGCGAACGAATCGTTTACATAAAGTAATCCCCAATCCAGCGCTAGCTCTTCCGGTTTGACCAGTCCTTCTGGAACTGCAAGGTAGTGATAATCCGCCACATGCGCCCGGCGGAGCTGTTCAAATTTGCTCCCCTTATACAACGCGTGTTCTATGCTCTCTACTTTTTTGCGACATTTATGATATTGTTTAGAGTTGGATTGCTTATAATTCCAGCTCTGAAATTCTTCAAACAAAGTGTCGCAATCACGGAGTTCCGGTTCTGCGCGTCTTATTTCCGCTTCCAACTCTGCTCGCTTTGTTCTTTCAGCAGTGAGCTGCTCCAGTAGTTCATTGCAGTTAGCGCAATCCGGCCAGCATTCTTCGCGGGTGTGACGGAATTCTACGATGGCTGTTTCGCTTGGAACAGACTTGCCTTTCTGCGATTGAAGCCAGAATGCCGCTACATCGGCTTTGAATTTCACCTGTCTGGTGGGAACGGTGGTGGCGATACCTGCCGGATTACGGTT
>JAFGXT010000264.1 GCA_016936495.1 Victivallales bacterium | reverse complement strand
GCTTTATCTCGCCATATGCGGATATTTGAATTTTATTCAAGGTGGATTATAATAATAGGTATAATCAATCATGGAATCATACATGTACAGATATTCTTATTTTATTAAGGCATTACTGCCTGTTGTTATCTTGTTCCTGTCATGGAAAGCGGTTGCAATGTATGTTCTGCCTGAATCGAAAGATTTAATAAGGGATTTATTCATTGATGAGCCGCCGATTGTCGAACTTAATTTTTCAGGTCTTATGACTAAAACCAGGTACTTGCAAAAGGATATTGACGCATGGACGTTGGAAATGTTAAGAAAACAACTCGTGCAGGAGAAAGTTGCAGACAAAGAAAAGCTTATCTTATTGTTCAAGCGGCCTGACGAAAATGAATTGGAATCATTGTTGGAGGGGAATGCTCTAGATGATGCCCCGGTGGTGCAGTTCATGTTCAGGGCAAAATATGCTTCATATAAACCTTATGACAAAAACAACAATCATGCCCGGATGCAATTGGCTGAGAAGTATTATCAGGCAAATCCGACAGACCGGGAGGGGGGAAGACTCATCTACAGAATGCTTCCCGTTTATGTAGATTATGGTTTAAAAGCAGACCTTTTTAATAGGATATCGTTTATTGAAAACCTTGATCCATGGCTAAAAGAGTTGTTCTCGGGAGGGAAACATATTTACATAGCCTGGAAAGCACGTGGAGGAGGATGGGCACATACGGTTACGGATTCAAACTGGAAAATTTTTCATCGCAACATGGCAAAAGCCAAAGTACATTTAGAAAGCGCCTTTGAGATTGATCCGTTGAAACCAGAACCGCTAGTATCACTTTGCGGCCCTCCCCACTCTCCTGATTACGCAATAAGTAATTTCAGAAAGGCAACAGATATACAGGCGGATTATCCGCAATTGCCATTAATAATCTCAAACTTGTTTCTGCCACGCTGGCTTGGAATTCCCGCGTACAATTGCTCTCTTGCGCTTGCCTGCCTGAAATCACCATTTCGCGATACTATGATTCCAGACTACGGTATTGCCGCTATATGCCAAGCGGCTTATGAAGGCAATAATTATTCCTGGCAAAATGGTTTGCGAAACACCCCTGGACTTGGAGAACTTGCCCTCGAATACCTTCGCATAAAAGCGTCATCGGATATACCGGAGCAGGCGGAAGATGGAGCCGCGCAGAAAATATGTTTTCTGACGGCTTTGGGTAGATATGATGAGGCAATGGAAGAATACAAAAAACTGACTCCGAAAAAATTTGACGCAGCCTTGAAGCGTTTCAATAAGTCATCCCGTCTGTCCGTGGGAGGCAACCGCAAATACTTTTCATGGGTGGATTATCCCAAGCGCCTTAATGCTTTTACCGGGGCAATCGGTAAAGAGCTGGTTGAGGCTGAAAATACATTTCTCGATGGCTATAAAAATCAGGCTGTTAATCGGCTGATATCTTTGCTTAAAAGAGATGATCTGAAAAAGGATGATCGTGATTTTGTTTTTTACCTGTATCAGCTTTGGGAAGAAAACAAAGACCCATCGTATAATCACGGCAGCAATGAACCTGCATGGATTACAGAGATAAAACAACACAAAAGCGTATATTTATTAAGCCAGCTTCTTCTGATGGGATTTGATCCTGATACCCTTTATCCTAATGGCAGTAGTGCACTCATGCAGGCAATAAGGTATAACGGTGATCCTAAGGCAATCAAATATGCGATAAATATAAAACCGTCTTCAATAAAAACAAAAAATTCTCAAAAATGGACTGTTCTATCTTTTCTTTGCCGTTACATGGAATCTCAGGAGATCGCTGAATTATTAATTGATTATGGCGCAGATTTGGATCATCAGATCAAGAATGGATTGACCCCGCTTATGCTTGCAGTGTCAAGCAGAAACAAACCTGTAGTAGATGTATTGCTCAAGCACTGTGCAAATATTACTGCTGAAAACCGTCAGGGGTGGACTCTTCTGCATTATGTGGCAAAAGCCGGTGGAAACCATAAGTTATGTGAAGTTTTAATAAACAAAGGTATTCCGGTAGATTCGAGAAATAAATACGGAGCCACACCACTTATGTTTGCCATCTTAAACCGTAATAAACAGGAGGTCAGTGTACTTCTCAAGCACGGTGCCGACGTTATGGCTCAGAATTTCAATAAATGGACTCTTTTGCATTATGCTGCAAAAGCCGATTATGACCTGAGTATATGTGAGATGCTGATGGAAAAAGGAATTCCTGTTGATGCGCCTAACAATTACAAAGCCACTCCGTTGATGCTGGCGGCAATGCATGGAAATACCAAATGGGTAAAATTACTGATTCGCAAAGGAGCCGATATTTTAGCTCAAAATGTAAACCGATGGACGATGCTTCATTATGTGGTTTTAGGTGGTAAAGACCTGCAGTTGGCGGATGAATTGATGAAAAATGGTATTTCTGTAAATGCTCCGACAAAAACAGGAACAACTCCATTAATAATCGCCTCCGGTAAAGGCAATGTAGAAATGATGAAATTGCTCATAGAACGTGGCGCACAAGTAAACGCACAGGAAAATAATAGAGCTAAGCATGGTCATACTCCTTTGCATGCGGCTGTAACAAGTAAATCTGTCGACGCCGTAAAACTGCTGCTTGCAGCTGGTGCGGATATATCACTAAAAGACAAGAACAAGCTTACACCACTGCAATTGGCACAAAAAAGTAAATTTAAAGATATAGTTCAACTGCTGGAACAGCACGAAGAATAATTGAGATGGATTTTATGCTACGTGCCGTGATCTGTGTTCTGCCGTTTTTCCGATTTTTTATTTTTGTGCCATTTGTTGACTGCCAGAAAGATTTTACGCTTGCGCCTTCGTAGATATATTGCCGGATTTCAACTCGTAAGGCTTGAGATACGAATTTTTCGAAAGGTTGTTTAACTTGTTACATCAGTTAATAATAGATTGCAGATGTGTAAAGACAAGCTCGACAACCACAATCTACAAAAACAATACGCCGGATATGCTTTGAGGCATATCCGGCGTGTCGGGGTTTTAGATGGTGCTTACTTTTTGATTTTTAATACCGGTTTTTGCATCAGTCCGCAGGGGACGAGGTTATATTTTCCGGTGTACTCAAGCAGTTGTCCCGGGCCTGTCCAGGTCGGCCATTTTTCGCTGCCGTACAATGGGCCGTGGGAGTTTCTCCGGCTGGAGAATATCTCCACCATGAACTCGTTTAGTCCGGCTTTGACCAATCCGCTTACTTCCACTTCGTTGGGAGCCCATGCCGCCACTCCGGCGGTCTGTCCGTTCACGATGACCTTAGCGCAACTGCCATGGTATTCCGGCAGGTGAATGAATATACGTTCATCCGCATTGGTCTGCGGTATTTTCATGGTAAAACCGTAGGATGCCGCTCCAGAATAGAATGGCAGTCCATGGGTACACCAGTCGCCGACGGGCAAGCTGTCCGGCATGGATGTCAGGGTCAGCTTGAGCTCTTGTTGATTTACGCCGAAATTACCTAGCAGGAAAATGGATTCCAATCCCGGATGGGACGCGGCGTAATCGCATTTCAGTTTTAGTTGATTTCGTCCGTGTCTGAGCATTGCCGGTTCCAGGCGGAGTTTTCGTAATGAGCGATCGCACCACCAGCCGCAATCGTCGCTGGAAACCGGAATGCCATTGAGTTCTATGGCGAAGGTCAAAGGTTGTTCCAATGCCAGCGCCAGATCGCCGGAGGGTAATTCATCGCAGAAAAACTCATAATCAAGTTGTATGTTTACGGATTTTTCTGCTTTTGCCTTGTCCCGCAGCCAGGGCTGAACCATCTGACCGCCGCGACGGGGGACTTTCAGGTAATCGCGCACTTTTCCGTCAAGCTCCAGAATATAGTTTTCCTCATGGTTTTCTTTGCCGTCTATCAGCAGAGAAGCGCGGTCAAGCGGTAGTACGTTGGCTTCGGAAAGTATCAGTTTGAACTCACTTGTCTCCGGTTGCGTTGCTGAAATCTGCGTCAGTTTTCCGGCTTTTCTGAGTTTATCCGCTTGGATAGTCGGGGATATGATGAACATTCTGCTTCCAAGCGCGGGCAAGCTGGTGGTGAACTTCCATTCGTCGTCATGCCGTTCGGCTTCGACCAGAAGCATTTCCCCGGTTTCCAGATCAAGCTCGAACATTTTGCCGTTTTGGGCGGAGCTCAAAGTGATATTGACTTCCGGGTACTCCCGGGTGCGTTCGACGGAGCGCGTATCGACGAAGCGCCCATGTTGTTCCTCCTGATACGAGGTATTGCAGATGAACACATAGGCACTGTCTGCGTCTTCGCGCAACTGATAGAGCGTATTGAATATTTCCATGCCATTTTCGTCGGTTATGGACAGCCGTCTGCCGCAAGTTCCGAGCACTTCAATGAGTTGCTCTGTGGTCGCGGTGTGTTCCAGTGATTCCGCCAGCTTGGTCATGCGGTTTGATTTAACTCCGTCTACATAAGCCGCGGGGGAAGCTGCAAGGATGACTTTACCGCCTGCCGCCTTAAACTCTTCAAGCAGTTTGATGGTGGAGGCGCGCATTGTAATCATTTCCGGTATGACGATGACTTTGTATTCGGCATGAGCTATTTTGAAGGTCGCGCCATTGGGATTCTTTACGCATGAGGCATGGCGCGACATTATTTCCTCATCGCCAAAATCGAAATCGATATTGGCGTTGAGTAATGCGTCGCGGAAGTCCGAGAAGCGCAGGTCGAATGTTTTGACCTGCTCATCTTGTTTCCAGTCTTTTTTTATCATAGTCCACGTGGATTCTATCGGGTGAACTACCAGTACGTCGCGGACTTCCGCACCTTGAGTCATCGCCAGGTTTATGCGGCTGAAATAATCTTCCACTTTTTTGTATTCTTTGTACCAGGGGGACTGATAGAATATGCTTGCCGGGTAATCGCGTTTGGCTTCGCCTTCCATTGTATACCACGCCAGATGCTGGCAGCGCAGATTTATGCCGAGCGCCGCCTGCCAGTCGCTGATTGCTTTATGTCCGGCAAAGGGAAAATCCCATCCGGTGCAGCCGTTAGTTTCAGACAAACGCCATTTGCGGTTGAACTGTCTGGCGGCGGAGCTGACTTGTTTGGCGGTGGCGTATTCACGCCAGTATTCGGTGAGAATATCTATGCCCGGAGCCTGCATGTATTCATAGAAGCGCATGGCGGCGCCGACTGCGTTGGTCTGGGTCGCAAGCGTGGGTTCCTCCAGGCAATGACCAGTAAACTGCATGTTGTTGGCTTCACACCATTCTCCGGTCTGGCGAGCGAAAGCATCTACAAACATGAAAGTTATGCAATCGATGTAATTGAGTCGGGCTTTGGATAATTCCACTCCTTCGACGTCGTAAGACAGTTCCGGCAGGTGAGGTATAAGGTCATAGCCGTAGCGTTGGGTAAAGGTTTCAAACAATGTTTGAGTCCATGGGGTGCTTATTGTGCCGTCGGCATTACGGTTGTTTATGTGTCCGTAATTGGGTTCATCAGTGAATATTCCGGGGACTCTGCCGCCGAATTGATCACCTATTTCCGTTTTGTATTTTTCGTGAGTAACACGGATAAATTCATTGACCGCGTCTCGGTTGATGGTGTCGAGATAAGCTTGTCCATTGTACCAGGACGAATCGCCTTCGATTTTCGTGTAGACATGAAGCAAAGTGGTATTGGCGGGCAATTGTGCGGGCGGGGCATCCAGTTGCCGTATATTGCTGGCGCGTGATCCATCAATTTTCGCGGTAAACCAGGCGATAGTGCTGGCGGAGTTGTCCACTTGCGACAGTTCGTTGATTTCTTTAATGACAAGACTTTTCATGCGGTATTCATGGTTGGCGGTAACCAGTCCTCCGGCAGCGCCGGAAGGCCAGCGGTCTTCGTCATAAAGCCATGCCTGCATATCAAGTTTCTCGGCCTCGTCGATGCAGGCTCTTACGCACTCGAACCATTCGTCGGACAAATAGGCGGTGGCGAGCCCGACGCGAGAGTGCATGAAGAATCCGCCCAGCCCCATTTCGTGCATAGTTCTAATCTGGCGCCTGAGTTCCTCCGGGGCGAGTTTACCGTTCCAAGCCCAGAAGGGCGCGCCGCGATATTCGCTGCTGGGGTTTACGAATTCATTGATTAAATTTTTATTCATGGTAAAAACTCCTGTAAATAGTTGGTTTATATGCTTGATTATACTACTTTAAATAAAAATAACCTTTAAGATTATTTCAAAAATAAGCATTATCTTTTCAAGTGATTAGTGAGCCATATATATTATTTACCCGGCATGCCGATAAAAGAGAACAAGTATTTTTATAATATATTATTGCAAAGTGCATCATGTGGTATTAGAATTATATTCAGGAACGCATTAAGCGAAAGGATGCTGTTATGATTAACAAGATGACCAAAACGAAATTTCTGGAAGATTGGACAAAGGATGAACCCTGGCGTATTTTCAGGATCATGGCGGAGTTTGTAGAATCATTTGAGACTATGAATATGGAGGAGCCGCTGATAACGGTTTTT
>JAFGXT010000263.1 GCA_016936495.1 Victivallales bacterium | reverse complement strand
CATCTCGACTGCCGCCTGACGTAAGGTGTAAGTCCCGGGAATGGAATATATCGCCTCATGCCCGCGGGCAAGCTTTTCGGATAAAACTTTAGACATCTTCATCTGTAATCCTCCATTATACTTGTTGATGGTAAAACATCACACCCTCTACTGATAATTATATAGCGTGAGCCTGAAATGTCTATTCCCACAAATCCAGTATATGCAAGAAAAACAAACGTAAAACATCCACCAACGCGCTTCCGCAAATTATGAAACACAAGCGTCTACACTGTTGCCGTCAACAAAATTTTGGCATAAATCCGGGGGAATACTAAAAAAAAACAAAAAAATAATGATTTCTGATATTGTTAAATTCAATACTCATGTTAACCTTTAGGATGTGTAAAGACATAATTCAAAAATGTGGATGATTTAAAGTCAAAAAACATATAAAATGTAAAGGTTTGAGATGAAGTATTACACTGAAGAGCATGAATGGGTCGAAGTTAAAGACGGAGTAGCGTATGTCGGCATATCGCAGCATGCGGCGGATGAACTGGGAGACATAACGTACATTGAGTTGCCACAGGAAGGTGAGTTCTACGGTTCCGGGGATACTCTCGGCGTGGTTGAGTCGGTGAAAGCCGCATCGGATTTTTACGCTCCCATAAGCGGAAAAGTCTTGGCGATCAATACCGATTTGGAAGACAATCCTGAGTTGCTCAATGAGTCTGCCGAGGATGAAGCCTGGATCTGTCAACTGGATCTGGAAAACGCCAACGATGTAAAAGACCTCATGGATGAGGACGCTTACGCCGAGTTCCTGGGAGACTGATAATATCCGTTCTTTTACACTGTAGTTTTTCCGCGCTTCCTGCGCGGAAAAACAGTTCAATTGACAATCATAGAAATTTAAACCGATGGGGGAATCCTGGTGCCGTATATAGCCAATACCGATGCAGATCGGAAAAAAATGCTGGAAGTTACCGGATGCAGTAACTTTGATGAACTCTGGCGTAAAGCCGGTTTGAACTTTCCTCACCCTGCGTTAACTGTTCCCGAAGGCAAATCGGAGTTCGAAGTCAGCAGTAAGCTTGAGCGGCTCGCGGGAAAGAATCATACTCATTTAGTCAACTTTGTGGGTCTGGGGTATTATGACCATATCATTCCGGCTGCGGTCGGGGAAATATGTGGACGTTCCGAATTCTATACGGCATACACGCCTTATCAGCCGGAAGCGTCTCAGGGAACCTTGCAGGCTATCTACGAATATCAGTCGGCAATCTCACGCTTGACCGCCATGCCGGTGGTCAACGCCTCACTCTACGACGGAGGCACCGCACTCTTTGAAGCGATGATGATGGCGGTAAGAATCACCCGCAAACGCCGCGCCGTCATTTCTGGAGCAGTTTCTCCGATTTTCAGAAAAATGATCCAGTGCTATAGCGGCAATCTTGATATCGAACTGGTGGAAATACCTGCCGTCGGCGTTATCTCAGCACAAGACAAGTTGCTTGAAGCCATTGACGACGCGACCGCTTGTGTAATAATCCAATATCCGAACGTATTCGGCACACTCGAAGACTGGAGCAACTTTGTAGAAGAAGTTCACAAGAAAAAAGCTCTGGCGATATGCTCCACCTATCCACTGGCATTGCCGGTAATAACTCCTCCGGGGGAAATGGGTTTTGATATTGTTACCGCCGAAGGTCAGAGCCTGGGCATTCCGCTAAGCTTCGGAGGCCCTTATCTGGGAGTAATGGCGGTGCAGGAGAAACATATGCGCCGCATGCCCGGCAGGATATGCGGGCGTACTCTGGATAAAAACAACAAAGAAAGCTATGTCCTCACCCTTCAGGCAAGAGAACAGCACATCAGACGCGAAAACGCCATGTCCAACATCTGCAGCAATGAAAATTTATGCGCACTGTCCGCCCTTGTCTATATGAGTTGCATGGGCAAACAAGGAATGATCGATGTAGCGCAGCTATGTGCCGCCAAAGCGGTTTTCGCCCGCAATGAATTACTAAAGATTGATGGAGTTGAAGCGGTAGGGGAAGAACCGTTTTTCAACGAATTCGTCATCCAACTACCGGAAGACGCGGCGGAGATCACCGGCAGGCTAATCGACAAGGGCTTCGCCCCCGGCTTCCCTCTAGGCAGATATTATCCGGAACGCAGTAATCAATTGCTTATCGCAGTAACGGAAAAACGTACTCGTGAAGACATAAAATCTCTGGCGAACGCATTGGAGGCGGTACTATGAAACTGATTTTTGATATAAGTAAACCTGGTCGTCGCGGTTCAACCATTCCCGCGGCCGATGTGCCGCTAACCAGTAATATACCTGAGAATTTAAAACGTAAAGCTCCGGCGGAACTGCCGGAAGTAAGCGAACTTGACGCCATAAGGCATTTTACTCTGCTCAGCCGCATGAACATGGGAGTGGACACCCATTTTTACCCGCTGGGCTCATGCACTATGAAATATAATCCCAAAATGCACGAGCGCGTCGCCACCCTCCCCGGCTTCGCCAATCTGCATCCACTACTGCCGCAACTACGACACGGCGCGGCGCTTACTCAAGGCGCTCTGGCGGTTATTTACGAAGCGGAAATGATCCTTAATGAACTATTGGGATTCGCGCGTTCGACGATGCAACCACTGGCGGGTTCTCACGGCGAGCTTTCCGGAGTGATGCTCATAGCGGCTTACCACAAGGACAGGAACGATTTACAGCGCAAAACAATGCTTATTCCCGACGCGGCGCACGGCACAAACCCCGCCAGTGCGGCGGTGGCTGGATTCTCCACCAAAGTAGTAGCGACCGACACAAACGGCAATGTGGATATTAATGACCTCAAAAAACAACTCGGCCCCGACACCGCCGGATTGATGCTTACATGCCCCAACACTCTGGGACTGTTCGATCCTAACGTCAGCGAAATATGCCGACTGGTGCATGACGCTGGCGGACTGATGTATTGCGACGGTGCCAATTTTAACGCGATCATCGGCAGATTACGTCCAGGAGATATAGGTTTTGATGTCATGCACGTAAATCTGCATAAGACTTTCGCCACTCCTCACGGCGGCGGCGGTCCCGGGTCAGGTCCGGTCGGCGTAGCGGAATGTCTGGTTCCATACCTGCCCGTATCCATTATAGAAAAACGCCCTGACGGTAGCTATGCGCTTGAATATGAACGCCAGAAGAGCATCGGCTATATCGCGCCGTTCTACGGCAATTTCGGCGTCATACTGAAAGCATACGCCTATATGCTCTCCATGGGTGCAGAAGGGTTCAGACGCGTCAGTGAAAATGCCGTCCTCAACGCCAATTACATCCGTGCGAAGCTCGCCCCGTATTATGCTCAGGCTTATGATCGTACATGTATGCATGAATGTGTGTTCTCCGCATCAAAGCAAGCAGCCAACGGTGTGCACGCTCTAGATATTGCCAAGGCTCTGATCGACCGTGGCTTTCATCCTCCGACCATATATTTTCCAATGATCGTGCCTGAAGCTTTGATGATAGAGCCGACCGAAACAGAATCAATTGAGACCATTGACGAATTCATCGACGCAATGATCGACATCGCAAAAGCGGCTGAGGCTGATCCAGATTCACTTACATCCTGCCCATTGACCACTCCAGTATCAAGACCGGATGAGGCAAGAGCGGCGCGCTCTCCTGACTTGAGCGCTTAAACAAGATTTCAATAACCACTTATAAATAAATCAGGGAAAAAGGACATGCAGAAAGAATCAAAAACAAACTTATCAGCGCTGATAATATTGCCGGTATGTATCATCACAGGCATAATGTTATGCTCGTGTAATTCGCCTTCAGGTTCGTACCAGTCATTCGCGCAATATGACAAGCCCATTTACGGCGAATTGGCAAAACGTAGCGCGGCATATGAAGGTCCGGCAAGAAACCCGGTGATTGTAGTGCATGGCTTTCTCGGTTCAAAACTAATGGAATCGGTTTCAGGCAAACGCATTTGGGGAACTTTTAAAGGAAGTTATAATTTGTTCCCGGCCTCCCCGGATATGGTTCGCGCTTTCAGCCACCCGATGGAAATCGGGAAGCCATTGCGCGAACTCAAAGATACAACCGTTTCCACAAGTATCCTTGATGATGTGGATGTAAGGATGTTTGGTTTCAACTTCCATGTAGCTGGCTACAGCAAACTTATAAACATTCTGGAACGTGCCGGCTATGTTCCGGAAACCAATCCCCTACCCGCAGATAAAAGTTTTCCAAGTCTGTTTTTGTTTCACTACGACTGGCGGCGCGATCTGCCGGAAAATGCAGCGCGACTGCATGATTTCATTCTGGCAAAACGCAAAATGCTTCAGGAGGAATATAAACGTCTGTATGACCTGAAAGATTATGACATACAGTTCGACGTCGTGGCTCACTCCATGGGCGGACTGGTAAGCCGATACTATTTGCGTTACGGCAATCAGGATCTTCCCGCCGACGGCTCACTGCCGAAACTTAACTGGGCCGGCAGTAAATTTCTGGACAAAGTGCTGATCGTAGGCACTCCCAATTCCGGTTATCTGGACACAATCATAGAAATGGTCAATGGTTTGAGAGTTGAAGTGGGTACACCATTAATGCCTCCGGGACTTATCGCCACTTTCCCCTCATACTATCAGATGATGCCGCCACTCTCCACCCGATCTGTTGTATACAACAATGCCCCGGAAGATTCCAATGTAAATATTTTTGATCCGCAAGTGTGGATAGACAACAAATGGGGACTTGCCGATCCCAAACAGGATAAAATGTTGAAAATGGAATTGCCGGAACTAGCGACCGCCGAAGAACGCCGCGCGGTAGCTTTGGATCACCTGAGCAAATGCCTGAAACGCGCACATCAATTCATCCGTGCCATGCAGGTGTACGCAACCCCGCCGGAAGACGTCGCACTGATTCTGTTTCAAGGCGACGCCATTCCAACCAGCCGCCAGGCCGAGGTGGATCGCAAAACCGGAGTCATAAAAGTAACCAAACAGGAACCTGGTGATGGGAAAATATTGGTGACAAGTACTCTGGACGACCTCCGTGTCGGACAAAAGCTCTGGGTTCCGTATCTGGTGTGTCCCATAAAATGGACGGCGGTATACCGCATCAATGCCGCGCATATGGGGATAACCTCGAATCCGGTTTTTGCCAATAATATGACTTTTTCTCTAGTAATACTGCCCACGGCACAAATGCATAAGAGACGACTTGAAAAAGTATTACACTATATCAAAGACCTTGATATATAATATAAAGACGAAGATTAAGCATTGAAAGTCATTATAATCGGCGCCGGTCCGGCTGGACTTATGGGAGCAATATCAGCGGCGGAAGCTGGATGTGAAGTAATTGTATTTGAACAGCTT
>JAFGXT010000262.1 GCA_016936495.1 Victivallales bacterium | reverse complement strand
GATGAAGTTGTCATGGTAGACGAAGTCGCGACCATAGAAGGTTGTCACGAGTTGATTAGAGATCATAATCTGTTTGTAGGCGGTTCTTCTGGCACAGTATATTCAGCTGTCAAAAAATATTTTAGAGATAAAAAATTTAAGAAGCGACAGAATGTTGTGGTAGTGTTCGCCGATAGGGGAGATCGATATATTAGTACTGTATACAACCAGAGTTGGTGCGACAGTTTCTTACAAAAATATTCCACGCTAAAACAATTACAACACCATGATTTATCTAAATAAAAAAGATTTGGAAGAAATCGGAATTGACTGGAGCGAAACAGTATCCAATATAGAAGAGGCGGTACGGTGTTTGGATAAAAAGGATTTTTCCCAACCCGTTAAGCTGTACTTAAGGTATAAAAATTTAGAGAACAGGATTATTGCCATGCCGGCATATGTCGGAGGAAAATTTGATGTGGCTGGTATAAAATGGATCGCCAGCTTTCCCAGCAACATAACAAAAGGATTGCCCAGGGCTCATAGTATAGTTGTTTTAAACAAAGCAGAGACCGGAGAACCTTTGGCAGTTATAAACACTCCTCTTTTGAGCATAATAAGAACAGCATCGGTAAGTGGACTGATAATGAAATATTATGATGAGGCCAGAAAGCTAAAAAATTTTAATTTAGGCATAGTAGGGTTTGGACCGATAGGACAGTATCATTTAAAAATGGCAATGAGTTTATTCGGTGACAGGATAAATAAAGTTTTTTTATACGACATAAGGCCGATCGATAAAAGAATTATAGATAGAAAATATACAAACAAGACTATAATAACGAAAAGTTGGGATGATGCTTACTCTGACGCGGATATATTCATAACATGTACTGTGTCCAAAGAAAGATATATCGATAAAAAACCCAAAACAGGATCTTTGCACCTGAATGTTTCCTTGAGAGATTATAAAATAGAGACTTTTGAATATTTTAAAAATGCGATTTTTGTTGATGACTGGGATGAAGTTTGCAGGGAAAATACCGATATAGAGCTTATGCACAAGAATCGGGGGTTGGAAAAAGAAAATGTAAAAGATATCACAGATATTGTGTGCAGGAATTATCTTGAAAAATTTGAGAGAAAAGATGCTTTGATGTTTAATCCTATGGGAATGGGGGCGTTTGATATAGCGATAGCCAAACATTATTGCGATGAGTCTGGAAAGAGAGGGATTGAGAAGAATCTTAAATAATTTTTGAAATCTACCCAGTAGATTGTTCGTTCAAAATTTGTTCAACCGCAAACCAATTCGATCGAAAGGAGAGCAAACATGAAACGCATACTTGTTCTGTATAACCTTGCAGAAAGACTAGAAAAGGGAATGCCGACCGATTTGATCTGTGAACAGGAGATAGCGGTCATAGTACCATTGGTCGTTGAACTGCTTTCCCGAAAGGGCTACACAGTTGAGACACTGAAGGCAGATTTGAATCTATGGGAGGAATTGAAGAAGAGAAGAGGCGGGTTCAACATGGTTCTCAATCTCGCCGAAGCATTCGGCGGAGGAAATAGCAATGAACCGGTGGTTCCTGCCATGCTCGAAGGCTTGGGGATGCCGTTCACCGGTGCATCATTGAGCAACATGACTTTTACGCTGGACAAAGAGAAGACCAAGCTGGTTCTTGCCTCATACGGGATTCCGGTTGCTCCGCATGTCATCTTTCGGACTGGCGATGAGCAGCTGAATAGCTTGGAATTTCCCTTAATAGTCAAACCGGTAAGGGAAGAGGCTAGTATTGGTATCTACCAGGATTGCGTTGTCGATAATGAAGCCGATTTGCGCCGGAAGGTTTTGCACTCTCTGGAGAAATACCGCCAGTCTGTCATGGCTGAAAAGTTTATCCCAGGAAGGGAAATCTCTGTCGGCGTAATTGGCAATCCTCCCCATCTTCATGTTTTTCCTCCGTTGGAGTTTCTTTTCGACGGAGCAGGGTCTGATCAAGAAAAAATCAGATCTTACGAATACAAATGGGGGAGCAAGAAAGAACAGATGGTTCGCGCCATTTTGCCTGACGGCGTTGTTGAGAAGCTGGCTGAATACAGCAGAATCTGTTTTGAAGCTAGCGACTGTCGTGACTATGCGAGGATGGATTATCGGCTTGACCCGGAAAACAGGATTTACCTCCTTGAGGTAAACTATAATCCGGGCATAGGGCCGAATGACCACGGCTTGAACAACACACTGACAATGATGGCAAGCTTTGAGGGGTGTTCTTTCGAGAACTTAATCGAAAGAATCCTTATCACGGCCATGGAAAGGTGTGGATCGGCCGTCACGGAGTGAGCATTCCATATCTGGGGGCGCCTGGGTAGTGCGCCCCCTTATTTTTTAAAATACTTCAATGATTTATAAAACAATAATTATAGCTAATATTGCAGAAGCGTTCGAGGATGTCTTAAGGAGGGTTAAACCGGAAAAGGAAAAAACACGAAAAATTCAGATAGAACATAATCTATGTGATAGGACTTTGTTATGGGAAGGGGATGATAAGATAGTTATAACTCCTTTTCCTATATCCTCCCTGCTTTTTGGAAACAATATGAAAGCTTTGGGGTTTAAAAATTGCCTGAATTTATTTCCGAGTAAAATTGATATTAGTTTGTCTGATGCCATAATTAGAGACAAGGCGTTATTAAAAAAAATATCTGATATAATTGAAGATAATCCTGGCATAAGAATCTCTCCCTATGCAATTACGCCACCCATCATAGACTTAACGGAGATTTTTAAAAATAAAAGCCTCAAGTTCGTAGTTGAAGAAAGGCCTTATAAAAATTCTGATTGGACGATGCAATTTCTTGATTCGAAGATAGGATCACGATTGGAAATCGATAAAATAAAGGATAAGAATATTAATACCCCCAGAAGTATTGTTTGCAGAAATAAGAGAGAAGCGACAGCCGTTGTAAAATGGTTTTATAATAAAGGACTCTCCTGTGTAGCAAAAGCAAATTTTGGAGAAGGCGGCTGGGGGACGTTAATGGTAAAGATTAATGAGTACAAATCTTGGAATAAGGTGTTATCTGATGTCACCAAGGAGTTCGATAGAGATTGTATATGGGACGACGGATTGATTTTAGTGGAAGAATATATTGAAACAAAAAAGGGTATTTCCAGCGGCTGTCCGTCTTCGGAATTGTTTTTGTCCGATAAGGGGCCGAAAATTACTTATTTGTGCGATCAAATTGTTACGGAAGCTGGCAACTTTTTGGGTATAACTTTGGGCAAGGGAGCATTAAGTAAAAACATCGAGGATAAAATCAAAAAATCCTCCATTTTTGTTGGTAGAAGATTTTGGGAGTTGGGGTATCGAGGGTTTTTCGATATAGATTTCGTATTATCTGAAAAGGACGGCACCCCTTATATTATTGAAACAAATACGCGCAGAACCGGAGGAACTCATATTTTTGATGTGGCCAGATCCGTCTTCGGGAAAGGCTGGAAGAATAGAACATTTATACTGTCGCAAGACTCGTTTAGTTACGGGAGAAAAATATTATCCGAAGAAGCCATTTTTAAAAAATTGGAAAGTATCTTATTTCCCATAGATAATAAAAAAAGAGGCGTCATTATATCTATAATAAACAAATGGAAGCCGACATTAGGTTTCATTAT
>JAFGXT010000261.1 GCA_016936495.1 Victivallales bacterium | reverse complement strand
TTTGCGAGAAATGGCGCGAAGACCACAAAGCCCTTAAACTTTTTGAAATACACTATGCCGATTCCCCCGGCAGAGAAGAGCAGATTCTGACTTACTGCAAACAACATATAGCCCAACACCTTGCCGCGTTCGGCTCAACCGGACTTTTTTCTCACCTTGCCGCTACCGACACTATTCGTTTCAGGAATTTTCAATCTCCTGTAAATTTCATGCTTGGCGATCTTGAAGTATGGGCGGCTCCTACTTTAATATGGCAGGATGAAGATCGATTGAAGGTCCTTGCCGTTAAGCCGGGTACTCCGGGACTGCCCGAGGCGATGCAACTTCACTCGGCGATATTCGGCATGATGGCGCAACAACTCTTTCATGGTCGCCAGGGCGGCATCGATACAGTGTTTTATTATACCGGTGCGGCAAACGGCAAGCCGGAAATAATCGTTCATGAACCGGTAAACGATTACAGCGACGCCATTGCGCAAATACGCGCCTCCGCCGACAAAATGCTGGATAAAATATACCCGGACAACAGCGTTCGTGAAGAAGATTTTCCCGCGTGGGAAGTGGCGGTCAAGCACATTTGCGGACAATGCCGTTTCAAAGAATTCTGCAATCCCTAAAGCGTAATCTGTACGGAAATCCAGTGAGCCATCATCTGCGATGCGGACTGACTTTTATGTAAGTTTATTTTTTACGCTGTCGCGTATGATCAGCTTGTAAGGAAAAACCGTTTTATCAGGAAAATGAACGCCATTGATACGAGCGTCAATCAACACCATAACCGCATACGCAAGTGCCGGATAATCTTGCGAGATTGTAGTCTGCGCCGGAATACAGTAGCACGAAACCATACTGCGCTCGGAAGCAATCAAGGCGATGTCATCAGGAATACGACGGTTATACAGCGACAACGCATAGGCGCTGATAATCCCACCGTGCCCGCCGGGACAAAACAGACTATCAACATCCGCCCGCAGCAATTTGCCTATTTCCTCGACAAACTGTTCAGGTCTGGCAGTGCGAACCAATGACTCATCACACGGCAGACCATGTTTTGCCAAAGCCAGGAATATCGCTTCCCTCCGGATTTCCGGATTACCGATTTCGACCGAACCGATCAGGATGCCAATCCGGCGATAACCTTGATTGTAAAGATACTCTATCGCCAGATCCATCCCCTGTTGTTCATCGGAATGCACGGCGAAAACATTGCGGGCGGCGGGCGGAGCCGGACGGTCAATCAGAATCAACGGTGCGTCAAAACGTTTGTCCCAGTCAGTGGCGATATGGCTATCCACGCCTATTGCGACCACGGCGCAGAACTGAATATTATCCAGCCGGTCGATGTTATCAAGCGGCAGTATTTCCACACGATAGTTGCGTACCGAAAGTTCACGCGATAACTCCGAAAGTACCATTTCAGTATAATTCTGAGCGGGAAACGCCACTTTCGATGGTGTTACAATCACCACATTGCGGCGTTTGACGGATAACCGGGGATGATAGGAATATTTCCTGGCAACTGCCATCACCTTGTCACGCGTAAACGAACTTATAGAACCATTGTTGGCGAAAACCCGGGAGACGGTGGAACTGGAAACTCCAGCCTCTTTGGCTATATCCTGTATCTTCATTTTTCCTTAATCCTGATTTCTTGATTCATTTTCAATATACATCGCAATTAAGCGCAAATAAAGAATATTTGCATGGTTTTTTGCATGTTATTGCGATTTACTCATCTTGCCATATAGCTATGCACTGCATATAATAGAGATATACATTTATTTAATCCAGGAGATTGATGATGAAAGGAGTACGTATTGTTTGGCCAAAAGCAAATTGTGCCGAACTGGAAGAATTTGATATAAAAGCACCGGGAACACAAGAGGTTCTAATCGACTCCGAATATACCGTGGTCAGTGCTGGAACCGAAAAGGCATGGTTGACGGGTATGCCAAATACTTCCAACGTTTTCCCGCAGTATCCCGGTTACAGTGCGGCGGGAAGAATTATTGACGTGGGTTCAGAAGTGAAGGATTTCAGGGTTGGGGATCGAGTAGTGGCTTATCACAGTCCGCATACCAGTCATTCCATTAAAAATGTCATTGATCTGGTGAAGATAGAAGACGAGGCAATTCGTGGCGAAGAAGCCGCTTTCACAATCATTGCGGCGATGTCATTGCAAGGTATCCGCAAAGCAAAAATCGAACTGGGGGAATCGGCGATGGTCATAGGTCAGGGATTGCTGGGGCTGTTTGCCACCCAGCTGGCAAAAATTGACGGTGCGCTTCCGGTAATTGCTCTGGATTTCAACGAAAAACGTTGTCAGTTGGCAATACAACTTGGCGCCGATTATGCCATGAGTCCAGACTCCGGCAATTTCAAAGAAACGTTTAACGCCATAACCGGTTGCAAAGGTGTAAACGCGATTATCGAAGTCAGCGGCGCTCCGGCCGCGATGAATCTATCTATGGAATGCGCGGCAAGAGAAGGACGAATCGTCGCCCTCGGTTGTACCCGTAATAAAGTCGATGGCGTGGATTTTTATCGAGATATTCATCATCCAGGTGTATCAATAATCGGGGCGCATAATATGGTTCGTCCGCGTCACGACACTACGCCGGGACACTGGACGATGCGCGATGACCTCCGAGTGTTGCTTAAGCTGATTGCTGCAGAGAGGCTGAAAGTCGCTCCCATGATTTCACAAATAGTATCTCCGCAACAGGCTTTAGAGGTGTATAAGAATCTTGTGGAGAAGAAAGAAGCTCCACTGGGAGTGGTGTTTAACTGGCGTGAGACAAGGTAAAGCTATTATGAAAAATAAACGTATCAAAATCGGACAAATCGGCATCGGACATAATCACGCGCAAGGCAATATGGAATCTATGCGTAAACTTGATGATATATTCGAAATCGTCGGAGTAGTGGAACCCGATTCGGCATGGATGGAAAAGCGGGGCAGACTTAAGTGCTATGAGGGCTTAAAGTGGATGACGGAGGAAGAACTTTTTAATGTTCCCGGACTTAACGCGGTTGCCGTGGAGACGGACGGTTTTGAACTTATTTCTACAGCTATGCGTTGCGCCGAACGCGGATTGCACATCCATCTGGACAAACCCGGCGGAGAATCCCTGCCGGAATTTAAAAAGTTGTTGGCGTTATGCGAACACAAACAGCTTGCTTTGCAAATGGCTTACGCCTATCGCTATAATCCGGCCATAAGTTTTGCTGTTGACGCAGTGAAATCCGGCTGGCTGGGCGATATTTTT
>JAFGXT010000260.1 GCA_016936495.1 Victivallales bacterium | reverse complement strand
GTTTTAACTCCTTTTTTCTTTTGGAACGGCGGGGTTCTCCCTGGTTGCTTTCGTTTGCTTTCTGAACATGCCGCCGCCTTTTACACCGTCGGTGAATCACGTGCTCTTATCCATTTTCTTCCGTGATTCCAGCGGGCTTCACCCATAGAACGGAGGTTCGCCTTTTCCGATTTCGACATGGCTCTAACAGTTATTTTCGCCACTTCACCTTTACGATGCCTACGGTCGTTCGTTACCCTACGGCCTGTCCATTTGTCTCGCCACTCTGACTGCTTACAAGTCCTCCTTTAACGAATTTCCCTTCTCGTGACTTTGTCCCTCCGCTTCATCTTGCGATGGGAGGCAGACTACACGCCTGAAATGGATAATTGGCGTGTCCGGCACTTCTCAGCCGGATAGCATACGATACCTTACCCAGGCACACGCTCAATGAGCGTGAATGCATTTGTTATTTGTTGTTTGTTCTTTTTCATTCTTCTATCTCTCCATATTGTTGTTGGTTCGTAAATTCTACAGGAAGAAAGTGTTCCCTGGGGGAAGACGGTTCTCTTTTCTTTTCAATAGTTTCAATGATCCATTCCGCCGCCAGGCGTCCCTGTTCATAATAGGGCGGAGTGAAGCTCATTACCGGGAAACGCCATTTGCGGAATTGTGAAAACATATTATTCACATTGTCACCGCCGGCAAGCATAACGTCATCCGGGATTCGAAGTTTCATCTTGTGCATTGCAAGTCCCGCAACCAGCGCCAAACTATTGTTAAGACACTGAATGGCATTAAAGGCGTCAGGAATACGTTTTTTTAATTCTACAATGTCTTCCAGTTGAGCCTTATAATCCGTGCCTCTGAAACATAATTCCTCCTGGAACGGAATTGAAGAGTCGGCAAGTGCCTGCTTGTATCCGGCAAACCTTTCTTCGGAAATTGATATACCTTGATAACCGTCATAATAAACGATTTTGTGTCGCCCTGCCTCAATTAATTTTTTTGTCAGCTCATAAGTTGCGTTGAAATTATCGCTTCCGATATAATCGAGTTCACATTCTGGAAGAGGTTTACTGTTGATCATCACCACATTCATACCTGCGGTTTCATTCCAGTAATTTTCCGAAGTCCGGGCTCCCCAGACAATCAGCCCGTCAACATATCTGCTTTTCAGACAGGAAATATAGTCACGGTTTTTTATGAAATTATCGTCATTGAAAATAAGCAGCATTCTATAACCTTTGCGCCGGAATACCGCTTCCATGCCTCCGGCGGTTTTTGAAAACGAGGCGTCGGCCAATGCAACTCCGTCGCCATACATATACTGTCCAGGCAAAACCAGACCGATTATATTACTTTTGTTTTGAGCCAGACGACGGGCGTTTGCGTTGGGTACATATCCCATACGCTCAACCGCTTCCATAATCTTCTGACGTGTTGCATCAGAAACAACACTTGCGGCGGGAGAATTATTCAACACTCTGGATACGGTACTCTGAGCAATACCCAATTCTCTGGCAATATCTTTAGTTGTGCATTTTCCTGACATCGCATTTGTCCTGTGCTTACTGTTGGTTGATACAATGAATTATAACACTGCATTCGCATGCAGTCAATATGTAAAGACATTTTTTTGTGATTTTTTATAACAAAAGATCAATTGGACGGGACTGACTCGACTGACAAAACTCTCCGTCGTAACATTTTCTCTTTGGCATGGCTTCGGCCGCGGCGACCAGCGCCCCGTCGCATTACTAATATCGGACGAGTAGCTGCATATTATCTATTCTGGACTTGACTTTTTGGCTCCACTTATTATATTGTCATTCATTAAATGAATTCCATTCACCAAAGAGGATAAAATGGGAACAAAAGAGCGCAGGATTTTAGAAAAGCAACGTCGGCGAGCGGAAATTCTTAATGCCGCCCGTAGAATTTTCAGAGAGAATGGTTTTAAAAATTCCACCATGCCCGGGATTGCCAAGACACTGGAATTGGCGCCAGGCACACTCTACTTATATTTTCCGTCCAAAGAGACGTTATATCTTGAACTGCTGCTTGAAGGTTACGATGTCTTGATTAATAAATTACGCGGCGCGGCTGCCCTGCCCGATTCCGCTTCCGACAAAGCATCTGTGATGATTGATGTTTTCCTGGAATTCGCGCATGATTCTCCTGAACATTTCGATGTTATCTTTTTTATGGCCCAGCGCGAATCCGGAAGTCTGAGAAATTCAGGATTTGAGGGCTCCCAGATAGAGCAGATCGCCGCCAGAGAGAACGAATGCAAGCGTATAATTGCCGCAGTGATCGACGGCATGAGTCCAGACCGGGGGCACACAGAGGGCTCCGGGTTCAATCCTGACGCGGAAGTTGTCTGGAGCTTATTAGCGGGGCTTGTAACGTTTTGGCGCATGGAGACGGAGGATCATCGTCGCACCGTGACGGAGCGAGCCAAAGACATCATCCTCAGTTACTATTCGCGCCACAGCCAAAAATAAACATTATTTTAAAGAGGATGCAGAAATATGAATGGTACAATAGTTTGCAAAATAGCGGATTCCCGGGAGGAATTTGAACAGATTCACAGACTTAATCACGATACTTTCGCCAAAGAGATTCCTCAACACCACCCCAGTCTGGATGGACGCCTGATTGATAAGTTTCATTCTCAGAATATTTACTTTATCTGCCTGCTGGACGGAGAGTTGATCGGAATGATGGCGGCACGGGATCAACGTCCGTTTTCATTGGACGCAAAACTGTCGGAACTCGATTCTTATCTGCCTGCGACGTCTGGAAAAATTTGTGAAATCCGGCTGTTGTCCATCCGTCCGGAATATCGCGCAAAAGTGGTGATCGGTCATCTCTTTGGTCAATTGGCGGAGTTTGGGCTCGAACAAGGATGGACATTGCTGGTAATCTCCGGCACCGTCCGTCAGTTGAAGCTTTATCGTAATGTCGGCTTTATTCCTTTCGGTCCGCTGGTTGGAAGCGAAGACGCGCTTTATCAGCCGATGTACCTGAATGCCAACAATGAAGCTTACCATCGTTTTCTCCGGCTGGCTCCCAAATGCAATAACAATTCAGATAGAGCCATTTTTCTGCCCGGTCCGGTAGGGATTCGCCAGAAAGTGTATGAAGCTCTGGCGCAACCGGCCATATCCCACCGTTCAAAAGAATTTCATGCTTTACGCCAGGAGACTGTTGACTTATTATGCCGCCTGACCCGGGCGGGCAAGGCGGAAATGTTTGTTGGAACTGGAACTTTGGCAAACGACGTTGTCGCGGCACAGTTATCGCTGCTTGACCGTTCCGGTCTGGTTCTATCCAATGGTGAATTTGGCGAACGCCTGATCGACCATGCAACGCGTGCCCGACTTGAATTCCAGATTCTTCGCGGCACACCGGGAACAGCTTTTTCATTGAATGCAGTTCGGCGGAAATTGAAAGAGATGAATTCGCCGGGATGGTTATGGTTCGCGCATTGCGAAACCTCCACCGGAATATTGAACGACATGGTCGGACTTAAGACATTGGCTGCGGAATTCAACCTGAAATTATGCGCCGATTGCATCAGCTCCATCGGAATGACGACAGTAGACCTCTCCAACGTTTATCTGACTTCAGGAGTAAGCGGCAAAGCCTTGGGAGGATTGCCAGGTCTGGCGCTGGTCTTTTACCATCATCAGCTGAAAACAGAGAATGTGAAGATTCCACGCTATCTGGATCTGGCATTGTACGCAAAACAGTCAGGAGTTCCTTTTACCGGTTCTTCAAATCTGCTTATGGCTCTTAGAACCGCACTTGATGGATTCGATCTTGAAACGCGTTGCAAGCGCATAGCATACTATTCAAACTGGATCAGGCGGGAATTACATGCCTGCGGCTATACCCTGCCGGGAAAGGCGGAGGAGTTAATCCCCGGAGTTATATCTGTCGAATTTCCACCGGAACAGTCTTCAGTGGCGGTGGCGCAGCAACTGGAGAAAAAAGGAATCAGTGTAAGTTTTAACAGTGATTATCTCCGCCGAGCGAACCGGATTCAGATTTGCCTGATGGGTTCATTGTCCAGTTATGACATCGAGCAGTTGCTGAAATACCTGTGCGGCAATGAACCATTGATCGAAGCCGAACAAAAATAGCCTTGACGCAAGGCTCCAGACTCAGCATGAAAAAACGAAGATGCAGAATATACCGGAGGCAAGATCATGATGATAGACGACGAAAAAATAATCCGCACTGTGCTTGAAAGAGTTTTGAATGAAATCGTGTACGAGACATTACCGACGTCAAACGTTTCTCGGCACTCAACTTTCCCAACGCCCAAATCCGGTCACAGAAAAAAGGAGGCCGAAATCGACCTCCTAAAAACTAACTATATATCAGCAAAGCTGTATTACATTAATTGGCAATCTTGACAGGACCATAGTTGCCAGGGTTCAGTACATTGCCAGCATCTTCAACATAACCAGTATTAGACTCAGCATACCATTTATCACCAACAGCAGCTGAAACGTGACCATCAAGATAGAGGATGTTACCATATTTAGTATGGTTCGGAGCAGGAGTTCCATCATCGGTACCAGCATCCGCTATGATACCTGAATCTGGATTACCCGTTGCTACGTTAGCACCTTCCATCAAGTAAGGAACATAAACGTAACTAAGATTTGTGCCGGTACCAGAATAGAGTTCATCGGTACCAGTACCTGCCTGATCTGTAGTAGACGGGCAAATATACACTTTGTAGTCAGAAAGATATTCTTCACTACGAAGAATTTCCAAATGATAACGACTGTCATCTCCAGCAGTGCTAACCGG
>JAFGXT010000259.1 GCA_016936495.1 Victivallales bacterium | reverse complement strand
GATAAGAAAACAATAACTGATATTTCCAGCGGACTTCGCAGTACTTATCAGAAAGCATGCGAAGCGGTAAAAAAGAATAATCATGAATACGCGCTCGATCTGTTTAAGTCCATAATCAAAAAAGAACCCGGCTTTATGCAGGCTCGTCTGGAGCTCAGGGATGTAGAGCGTACCTATTCCGGTTCACTCGGCGGATTTGCCAAGTTTATCATTACAATAAAAAACCAGTTTGGCGCCGGTAAAATAAAGGCGATGATAAAAAAAGATCCGCTGGCGGCTGTAAATATGGCGGAAGATATGGTCGCGAAAAATATTTCCGACCCGGTGGCGCTTAACCTTCTGGCTGATGCCGCCATCGCCGCGGGCGAAGACGAGATAGCCATCGAAGCTTATGAGATATTTCGTGAATACGCTCCAAAAAATGAAAAAAACCTGCGCAATCTCGCCAATGTCTACAAACGTAACGGACATGGAACCAAAGTACTGGGAATTTTCCAGGAGATTTCCGGAATGCATCCCAATGACTTGAATGTACAACAGGAACTTAAAGCCGCAGCAGCGCTCGCCAGCATGGAACAGGGGCATTGGGAGGAAAGCGGTGATTTTAGAAACAAACTTAGAGATGAAGAACAGGCTGACAGTCTGGAGAAAAAAGATCGCGTGGCGCGTTCCGAAGATGATATGGCGGACATGATCTCTCGCTTTGAGGAAGCCATCAAAAATGGCGAAGATACCGTCGACAACTATAAAAAACTTGCCGAATACTATTACCGGAGCAAAAGATTTCAGGACGCAGTCAATGCTTACGAGGCTGTCATGCAGAAAATCGGCGTGTTTGACCTGCTGATCGACGGCAAGATAGAAAAAGCCAACATGGCTTTATTTCAAGAACAGATCGACGCCGCCCAAGCCGCTGGCGAAGACGTTGCCCCGCTCGAAGAAGCCCAATACAATTATCGCATGCAACGCGCTGTGGAAAGAGTCAACGCCTATCCCAATGATAATAATCTGCGTTTTGAACTTGCGCTTGTTTATTACGACGGCAACTTTATTGACGAGGCACTGGAGCAGTTCCAGATTGCTCAGCGGGCTCCTAAATACCGGGTCGCCGCTCTGACTTATATGGGACGCTGTTTTCATCGTAAGTCGCAGTTTGACCTGGCGGTGGAACAGCTGGAGAAAGTTGTCGGTGAATATAAATCCATGAATAACGATAAGAAAGAAGCCCTTTATGACCTGGGCAATGTTTATCTGGATATGGGAGACAACGACAAGGCGGGTAACTGCTTCAAGCAGATATACCAGGAAGATATATCTTATAAAGACGTAAGTGAACGCATGAAGAAGATTTACGGATAAGCGGTTTGCAAATTGTTTTATATGTGTTAAATTAACAAATAATTGCTGATTTTCAAGCTTGCCTCAGGGCATTAACTGGAAGAGAGGGTTCATATGGCCGATAATGATATTGATGATAAAATCATGCCTGGCGGCGGCTCTAAAGCCGATTCCGTAGTTACTCCTATTCAGGATCCTATGAGTTTTCGCGATACTGATACAGGTAATTTGAAACGTCTTACTCCGGGTAAGGCTAAGAAAACCATTAAATTGAAGCCGCTTACCGCCAAAAGCAGCGCCACTAAAGTGGCGGCGGCAATGCCCGGAGATACTCAGCAAAATCTTAATGTTACATCGGCTTCCGAAGTGAAGACTGCTACTGCGATATCTCAACTTTCTCCAAATGCATCCGCTACCGGCAAGCAGACTATCAAACTTAAAAGCGCAACTGGCGCGGCTACTGCTTCAAAAATCCCATCGGCTTCAGCTTCAGCTGTTTTAAAACCATCAGGAACAGCTGCGGTAAAAGCTATTATTCCCAAGTCTGCCACCAGTCCGGCAGGAGGCACAAGTGCAGTAGAACCGGATTCACCAACAGTAAGCCTCTCTGCAGTAAGACCTTTAGCTCCCAAGCCATCACCCGCGGCAACTGCTTCCGGCGTTACTCCGGTGGCTCCAAAACCGCTTTCTCCTTTGAAATCGCCAACTGCGGCGGCAACCGCTTCCGGTGTTGCTCCTGCGGCTCCAAAACCGCTTGCTCCTTTGAAATCACCAACTGCGGCGGCAACCGCTTCCGGTGTTGCTCCTACAGCGCCAAAGCCGCTTTCTCCTTTGAAATCGCCAACTGCGGCGGCAACCGCGTCTGGTGTCGCTCCTGCGGCTCCTAAACCGCTTGCTCCGCTAAAATCACCAATTGCTGCGGCAACCGCTTCCGGCGTCGCTCCTGCGGCTCCTAAACCGCTTGCTCCAAAATCACCAACTGCAACCGCATCTGGTGTCGCGCCGATTAGTCCAGTTGCTCCGACAGAAGGTGCCCCCGCGCCTGGAGCTCCATCGCTTAAGATGCCGGGACTTTCTCTGCCTGGAAAGCCAGAGCCGGAAGTTACTGAATCTGAAGAATTACAGGCGGCTGCGAAAAAGGCTCAGGAAGCAAAAGCAAAAGCGAAAAAGAAACATACCGAAGATGAGACAGAAGAGCCTGGCATTATGATGTCCATATCCTCATGGGCGGCTATGATTTTTGTCATTGGTGCGCTGACTCTTTGTGCGGTTCAGTTTGCCAATCAGTGGCACGGACAAACAATCAGTCTTCCCGGACTTGAGAATATCGCCGACGTCAAATTCTTTGACGAAAAGCCTGCCGCTCCAGTGGCAGTGGAAAGCAAAGACGACGCGGAGAAAACAAAACCCAAGGATGAAGCGGCTAAATAATATTTTTTCGCCGTCATGTATACAATTCCGGCACATCCCCAGGGATGTGCCTTTTTTATGATGATATTTTGAATCTTACGGATATAGATGGATTACAAGGAAATTATAGCTGAATACAACAGTTCAAACCCCGTGCTGAGAGCGTCCGACCGCAAATATCTTGCGAATCTGGAACATCAACTCAAACAACGAATTACGGACGGTTTGCCCTCGGACAGGATACTGGCAAAATTTCACACCCGCCTGAACAACGCAGTAAAGCGTTCTTTGCATAAAATTGCCGACCGGATGAAGATTTCACTTCCTCCTGAATTACCGGTATCTATGCGTGCGGATGAGATCGGCACGTGCATTCGAAATAATCAGGTGGTGATCGTATGCGGCACCACCGGATCGGGTAAGACTACGCAGCTGCCCAAGATCGCGTTGCAGGCCGGGCGCGGCCGGGATGGACTTGTCGGCTGCACTCAACCCCGGCGTATCGCGGCGGTATCGATGGCGGCGCGTGTCGCGGATGAATTGAATTGCCGTTTAGGTGAAGAAGTCGGTTACAAGGTCAGATTCGACGATTCCACCGGTTCCCGGACACTGGTGAAGTTTATGACTGACGGTATTCTGCTGGCTGAAACTCTGAGCGATAAAGAACTTGAACAATATGACACTTTGATCATTGACGAAGCCCACGAACGCAGTCTGAATATTGATTTCATTCTAGGATATTTAAAGAATCTGCTGAAAGTCCGTCCCGATTTAAAGGTGATCATCAGTTCCGCCACTCTTGACGCGGAAAACTTCGCCGCGTTTTTTGATAACGCTCCGGTGGTGGAAGTGGAAGGACGAACCTACCCGGTTGAAGACTTCTTTCTAGAACCGGAGGAAGAAGAGGATCTTGCCTCGCACGTCCTGCGCGGGGTTAGATGGATACACAATATTGACTGGGAAGGAGATATTCTGGTATTTCTTCCTGGAGAACGCGAAATAAAAGAGACGGTCGACGTCCTTAACGGTCAGCAGTGGCGGAATACCGATATCCTGCCACTGTATGCCCGTATGGGAATCGCCGAACAACGTCGTATTTTTGAGCCCGGCGCCAACCGCCGGATAATCCTTGCCACCAACGTGGCGGAGACTTCCATAACCATTCCGCGCATTCATTATGTGGTAGACTCTGGACAAGTCAGAATAAGCCGCTTTAATCCCGGCAATCAGGTGCAGGAGCTGAAAGTGGAACAAGTCTCCCGCGCCAGCGCTATGCAGCGACGCGGACGTTGCGGCAGAATAGCCGAAGGCGTGTGCGTGTTTCTTTATGACCGGAAGACTTTTGAGGACAGCCCTGAGTTTACCGATCCGGAAATAAGACGTTCGTCTCTCGGCGGCGTTATTCTTCAAATGGCGTCTCTGGGATTACCGCCCATAGAAGAGTTCCCGCTGATCGATCCGCCTCAAACAGCACTTGTTCGCGAGGGATACAGAATGCTTCAGAACATTCTGGCGATGGATAAACGCAAAGCCCTGACCCGCTTGGGGCGTGAAATCGCCGCGTTCCCGGTCGACCCTCACCTGGCGGCGATGATATGTCGTGGCGCCAGAGAAAAAGTCGCCTTTGAAATGCTGGTCATATGTTCTTTTTTAAGCATCATGGATCCACGTGAACGCCCGCAGGAAAAACAACAGGCGGCGGATCAGGCTCATGCTCAGTGGAGTGATGAAAAATCAGACTTTATATCTATTCTCATGCTGTGGAATTTTATTCAGGACGCAGCGATTTCTCAAACTCAATTACGCAAGCTGTGCAAAAAGAATTTCCTCAATTTCCGGCGGGTGCGCGAATGGTATAATTTGTTCATGGATTTGCGGGATGCTCTGCCGGAAATGCGTCAGAACGTGAACATGCCTGAAAATATGATATTTAAAGATTTTCATTATGCTCCCATACACCGCTCCCTACTTGCCGGGATTCCTACCCATATCGCAAAATACGACCGCGAAAACAAACTTTATCGTGGCGCTAAAAACCGTAAGTTTTACATCTTCCCAGGCTCCGGACTATTTAAAAGGACACCTGAATGGATAATCTCTTTTGAACTGGTGAGCACCTCTAAACTGTATGCCCGAAAGGTGGCAGAAATGGATCCGGCATGGGTGGAGGAAGTGGCGCCGCATTTGTGCAAAAGCACTTATGGCAATGTCCGCTGGAACCCGGAAAAAGGCTTTGTATATGCCTCGGAAACTCTTATCAGCAGCGGTCTGATAGTCCATGCAGGAAGAACGGTACATTATGGCAAGGTATGCCCGGATGAAGCACGGCGCATATTCATACGCGAGGGAATGACGCCGGGCAATATGTACTCCAAAGCCGAATGGCTCAAGTTGCACCGGAATATGCTCAAAAGGATGGAATTGCTGGAGACCATGCTGCGTCGCCCCGGATATCTGCTTGATACAGAAGCTATTTATGAACATTTTGACAAATTAATTCCGGCGGACGTCTGTTCGGTCAAGTCCCTTGAAAATTGGATACAGAAAAGTCGCGCGCGTATAGCCATGCGCCTTGAGGACGCGGTATTCGATCACGCCGTTCTCCCCGCTCCCGATGACTATCCTGACATTTTAGAATTCTGCGGTGAAACCTTTAAGCTAAGCTATAAATTCGATCCTGGCGAATCTGATGACGGCGTTACCCTCCTATGCCCGGAAGATCTGCTTAACCTGTTGCCAGAACATTGTCCCGAATGGTGCATACCCGGTTTCCTCGCTGAAAAAGTTCCTTTGATAATCCGCTCACTGCCCAAAACGGTGAGAACTCTTTTCAATCCGGCGACGGAGACGGCAGAACGCTTTTGCGTTGCGATCAAAGCCGGGGAGATCGATACAGCTCAGCCGCTAGCGGCGGCACTGGCTGAATTTCTGTCCGGGCTGTCCGGAGAACGCGTCAGGTCTTATGATTTTGATATGGAACGTATCCCCTTGCATTTGACGATGAAAATAGCCGAAATAGATAAATCCGGCAAAGTTCTGCGAATTACCGCTGGAATGCCGGAACGCTCTGGAGTAGGATCTCAGGTCAGCATACGCCTGAAGGGTGCAGGAGACTGGATCGTTTCCGGCGCTAATGACTGGCCAGTAGAAGATATGCCGGAAAGTATTGTGCTGAAGGAACATGACAACACCATGGCATATCCGGCTCTGGCTGACGAAGGCGAAAGCGTGGGATGTCAGGTGTTCCTTGATCAGCGTGAGGCTGAAGCCGCGCATAGCCGCGGGCTGATACGCCTTTACCGCTTGCGCAATGCCGATAATGTTAAATATTTTAAGCGCAATCTGCCTTTGTCCACTCCGGTCAAGCTGTCATTGTGCTTAAATGAAAATAGAAGTTACCTGCCAGATGACTTTCTTGACGCGGCGATACTGGCGGCTTTAAGCGATGACGGCGGTATAATTATACGTGCCAAAGCCGTTTATCTTGCGCGTGAAACGGATACGCGAGAAAGACTATTGCAGGAATACCTGAAATATTACGCCGGGATTCTGGAAAATATTGTCATTGACAAAGATAGAATCGAGCAGGAATTGCGTAACGTGAATAATCAAGGACGTTTGTTCCATTCGACTGAAGATATAAACGGACAACTGGATTTCCTGTTTCGCCCGGGTTTTTTGAAGGACAGAAACGTGTTCCGTGATTACCCTCGCTACCTTAAGGCCTTGCGTCTGAGAGTGGAACGTATGCTCTTGAATCCATCTAAAGATGAGAGTAAAATGGAGCCAGTGGAATATTTCCAGGAGCGTTTTAAAATCGCCCTGACTTCGGTGGAAGATTACGAATCGGCTTTTGAGTTGAAGGATTTTTCCGCCTTGCTTCAGGAATTTCGAATTGCCTGCTTTGCCCCGGAAATCGGATTGCGCGAAAAAGTTTCCGAGAAAAAACTGTTTGCCGCCTGGGACGCCGTGAAACTATGATCATAAGCTTCGCGCAAACGGCGGCGGGTAATCAATTAACCGCTTTTTGTACTATCTCCCGGTCAAAAAAATTTGTACTCATGCCGCAATCAACTATCACCGTCTGAGCGTTTATGCCGGAAGCACGCGGACTAAGCAAAAACGCCGCCGCGTTGGCGACCTCTTCCGTGCGCAATGCCTGATGTCTCAATGTGGCTTTTTCCGCAAACAAATATGGCTCGATATACCCAGGTATCCCTGCGGATGATGAGGTTTTCAAGGGAGCCGCTCCCAGCGCGTTCACCCGGATATTGCTGTCCGTACTAAGAGACTTAGCCAAAAAGCATACACTCGAATCCAAAGCGGCCTTAATCGGCGCCATGTAGCCGTAACTTTCCGCAGCCATTTTGGTAGATGATATGGAGATGGTCAGCATCACTCCGTCATTATCAAGGCAGGGTTTGAAGTAATTTGCCATCTCGATAAAAGAAAAACACGATATATCCACCGCCTGAAGAAAGTCCCGTTTCAAAGTCTGGTGGAAAGGCTTCAGCCCTTCCGAATAGTTGGCGAAAGCAATGCTGTGAACGATCCCATAAATGGTTCCATGATTATCACCTATACGCCCGGCAAGCTGTCCAAGCGCAGCCTCGTCGCTGACGTCACAAAGATACACGTGAGAGCCGGGAAAGTTTTTTACGATCACCGCCTGCTGGGCTTCGTTCTGTACCGAGAAGATCAGTTCAGCTCCCGCTTCCCGCAACACCGTGGCGATATGAAACGCCACGCTTTTGCGATTTGCAACACCGAATATCACAATTTTTTTATTTTCCAGTTGAAGGAATCCCATTATCCGTATCCTTATAGATTATTATATCCCGCCAGTAACTTCAAGTGTCGTACCGCTGATGTATTCGGCTTCTTTTGAAGACAGGAACATGACCGCGTTAGCCACATCCGCAGGTTTGCCGAAACGCTTCAACGGCACCTGACTTTTGTATTGCTTGACCAGTTCCGCCGGGAGATCCGCGATCAATTCGGTGTCAATGTACCCGGGAGATACGCAGTTGACGGTTATTTTACGTTTACCTACTTCCTTGCTTAAGCTGCGTGTAAAGCCCACCTGACCGGCTTTCGACGCCGCGTAGTTGGCCTGCCCCTCGATCCCCATGCTGCCGGACGGGGAAGTGATGCTGATAATACGTCCAAAACGGTTGGGCAGCATCCTCATTATACCGAGTTTACTCATATTATAAGTGCCGGTAAGGTTGACCGCCAGAACCGCGTTCCAGTCTTCCTGCGGCATCATGCCCACTACGCTGTCCCGACGTATACCGGCGTTATTCACCAGCACCTCAAGCGAATTAAAATCCTGATCATACTGCCGGAAAAACTCTTCAGTCTCAGTGTATGACGAAACATCGAACTTATATATTTTAAGCGGAAAGCCTTTGCGTTCCTCTTCCAGTTTACGGGCATGTTCTTCATTGCCAGAATAGGTGGCGGCGACCCGTGCCCCGCTATCAAGAAAAGCCTCGACAATAGCCCGGCCAATGCCCCTGGTGCCTCCGCTTACTATTACATGGTAATTGCTGTAATCATATTTCATCATGCATATCCCTGAATTTATTAAAGTGTCGTTGATTATCGTCCGTTCATATGGATAAATAAAAAAACCTGGTTGGAACCGGAATGTATTTTATAGTCAACCGTCTTATCCATATAGCATTCCATACGCACAAAAGCAAGGAACAAATACATTTTTCCCGACCGAAAGTCAAGGATATGTCAAAAATACGATATTGCAAAAATCTCAAAATAAAACACATGCGGTTTGTCTTTTGTTAAATACCGTTTATAGTAGCAGTTATTAACAAATAAAATGATATAATACTTGATGATGAAAAAAAGTTTATTTCTCTTCATTCTAATAACCGGAGTTTTTATAATACCGGCTCCCAAAGCCAAAGCCATTGATCCGGTTACTTTGGCTATTTTAGCTCCTATAGCTATCAAGGCGGCTCAAACCGCGTCCCCTTATGTCATCAAAGGACTTGCTAATGGAGCAAAACATCTGGTACTTATGGGGAAAAACACTCTGGAGATATTATATCTGCCTTTAGGCGTGGTACAAAGCACAGTTGGAGTTCCTTTCGGCGGTCTCGCGCCGGGAATAAAGAATATCATACAAGGGGGTATTGCCCCGTTTAAACTCACCTTTAACGCGCTCATGCTGCCGCTGGCATTCTGTGGAGCTTACTCCGGGGGATAATTGTGTCTGATTATCGGGAAAGAGTAAAGCATCACCAGATATACAGGAAAATCCTCAAAGACTGGTATGGAGAAGAACACGGACGCGCGGAAATGCTCGCATACTGCCCACCAGCCGAAAAAATAGGTGACCTGCTTGACAATATCATCAATAAAGCCATGAGCGAAGAATTAGGACTGCTTTTTAAGCTCAAAGAAAACTGGCATGAACTTGTCGGCGATCAACTGGCAAAAGTATCAAATCCAGTTGCAGTGCGGGATCACATTGTGGAAGTTGAAGTATCCCATCCCGCCTGGCACATGGAGATGAAAGGACCGATAAAGAAAAATATCGTCAAAAAAATCCAAGCTGAATATGGTGCGGAACTCTGTTCAGACATACGCATCGTCGCAGCAGGCAGGCACTGATTCCATGACACTTAATTGACCGTGTCTTTTGCCATCTCGCGATTCTGAAACAGCGCCAGAGCCCAGAGACTGCACAGCATGATATAAAATAGAGCATAGGCTGTCGCCCAGCAGATATAGGACACAGGAATGACCTTATTGGCGGCAAGCGCGTCAGCCAGCCAGAAAAACTGCCAGTTCGGCAGAATACCGTAAAGCACCTTTGCGATACCGCTGATAAACACATTATCCTGCTCAATGCCCAGATTAAGAAAATATCCGGACAGCAACCCCAGAAAGAATATAGCCGCACTCAAAGTAAGGTTAGGCACCATGTCAAAACGCGTGGACAACGCCACGGTTATCACTCCCATAATACATACACTGTAGAAAATGAGTATCAGAGCCGGTATAACTCTCAGAATATTATAACCGTCATCAGTATGCGTCCCCTCCGGCATAAGGATATATACCAGCGTCAGCACAGGGATAAGAATCAATAGCGAAAAAATAGAATTTGATGCAAAAGAAGCTTTCGCCACAAAATTTCTCAGTCCACCGACAATAGCGGATGCCGCAATCAATCCGAAGTATATATACATCAGAGCGAAATCAAGCCAGAACTGATCTTTGGCAATCTTAAGTGAAATCAAAGTAGCGCAATTGCAGAGAAAGACAAACAGAACCAATGCAGCCGACACCCCGACGATCTTAGACATAATAAAAACCCAGCGGTATACCGGCTTGGACATCAGCAACAACACCGTGCCATTGCGCATTTCACGCGAAACCGTGTGGCTGGCGCAGAGAACAGCCGCAATCAAACCAAACACTAAAGTGGTGGCCATAGCACTGTCCACCACCAGCTTTATCTGTTCACGAAATACAAACAACGACATTGACGGGAACAAACCGATAAGCACTAGAGCAGTAGCAAGCAAAATGAAAAATATGGGCTCGCGGAGGCATTCCCTGAAAGTATTTCTGGCTATCTGATAAAAATTCAACACTTATCCGGCTCCCGCAAAAAATGATTAAAAGTACTACTGGACAAACCTTACTTATCTTCGACCAGTTCAGGATTTTTTACCGGCAGTATGATACCGGGTTCATCTGGATTAGATGAATCCATGGCGTCAGCCCAGTCTTCTTCTTTGAGAACAGGAGCCGCTTTTCCCTTGGGGTCGACTTCCTGTACTTCTACTTCTGTTTCTACTTCTGAAACCACGGCGTCTTTTGTTACCACTTCAGTTTCCTTTTCTACTACATCCACGACCACATTTTTTTTGCGGGGTGTGGGTGTATAAAGTTTTCCGCGTTTGTATTCTTCCGAAAGTCGTTTGAAGTCGTACTTGATATTAGATTTGTTAAGAAACAAGCTGAGTGTAGCAGCAACCTGATTCCAATCGTCATTGTATATAGTCAGCACAGTCTGATTGCCGGGTAGCAATTTCAAATATTTGGGGCTTATCAGTTTTGCATCACCGAGCACTACTATCTGCTGCGGATTGATAAAATTAATAAAGCGGGTAACATCAGTTTCTCTTATTTCCTTGGCGTTTTTCTGCGCGACACAAAGAAATATCTTGCCTTCGCCTCTTGCCGGAACCAACAAGTACGGCTGCCGGGTCGAATACTGAATTACATCGGCAAGGATTCTGGGCATATCAATGTTAGCGGTAACAAACAAGGTGGACACATTCTGTTTAGCCCCCTCATACGGTCTGGTCCACCAGCTACTTGCAAATATGTTTGCTGAAATACAGAGAGAACAGACCGCCACTGTAAAAATTTTTGCTGCAATTGACTTTGTCATTGATAGCGCCCCTTTATTTTGTACTTGCCGATTTTACCCGGAAAAAATATTATTTTATACCACTTATACCAACAATAATACAGGTGCACATCAAATTCAAATTTTATATCAAATTTTTCCGCATAAAAACACATAAAATCTGATCCCACTTGACAGCCCTCTCTACAACTGCGACGTTTTTTAGATCACTTTCTGGATAAAAATGATTTTCCCGTCAACGTCCTCTTGACTTATCGACCTAACAATCAAACAGTTCGCAATATTAAAAAGGATTTTATATTAAGTTCTCATAATACATATGGGTGATTTCCGATCTAGTTATAAGTCCGGGAATCCCAGGGTTTATATTAAATCAGAGTCTTTACACCTATCTTCCTGACGGAAGATATCCAAGCCAGAGACCAAGCACACTACTCAACTTATTATTATCAAAATAGTATCATTTTTTGCAAAAATATTAAGAGATTAATCTTTAATGTTCAGGTATATTCTATAATGATAATGATAAGCAACTTATTGCAGGGAAGTAAAATTAATTACCTGTAATCATCCAATTATAATAAAAGGCAATAAGTGAAACAGGAAAAATGTAATAAATCTTCATAAATGCTAATATATAAACCCAAAGGATTTTTATTCAAATGCTAAAAAATAATAAAACTGAATTATGCTGGTCATTTTTTCACTCAATGGAACACAATCTAGATCATTTTAAACGTATTTTAGCAGAAGCGGATAAATATAATGTTGAAAGTTTTGAGGTATGTGTCGAGCTTCCAATTTATGGATTGGATCTATTCATTGATTATGAAGATTATCCGTTAATCTCCGAACATATTGATGTTAAACTTGCCCAAAAGATGCGTAATATGCTTAATGAAATTGTAAAAATGAGCCACGCATCAGGCAGGAGAATAACTCTTTGGCACAGAGAAGTTGTTATTCCTGAAGAAATGTCTAAATATTATCCGGAATTGTTTGACAGTAAAGGTGAAATCGACTTCAGCAAAAATGAATACTTTAAACTCTTAAAATCAAAAATCGCTGAATTTTTCAAACACGTGCCCGGGATTGATGGAATTGTGTTAACTCTGACAGAGGCGAATTATTCTGTTATCAACACAAGGCAGCCAGACAAATATCCTCCAATAGATACAGCGGCAAAAATCGTAAAGGTTTTTGCTGAAGAAATGGAGAAGACAAATAAAACTTTAACTTTCCGTACATTTGGATCACTTAAAAGTGATTATCAGACACTTTCGAAAGTTGCAGATATTGTGTTGCAAAACCACAGGCTGGAAATAGAAACGAAAGTTACTCCATATGACTGGAGCATCGTTCAGCCCAATAACCAATTTTTGAAAAAAAGACCTAACTCAGGTCTAGCTGCTGAATTCGACTCATTAGGAGAATTCTATGGGCTTGGAGAAATCCCCTGTATGATACCGGATTTACAATTACAGTGGTTGGATAGTGCACGAAGTAAAGATGTTAATCGTATATGCGTCAGGGTTGATCGAAGAGGCAGGCAGACTTTGGATTCCTTAAATAAAATAAATTTGTTTGCAATCTCCCAAAGTTTGAAAAACCCCAACATCAAGGCGGAAGAAATATGGATCGAATGGATGGAGGAAAACTTCAAAGAAGTTGCCGGAGAATTGTTACCTGTATTTACTCTGACCAAAGAAATCTGCAAAAAAATGTACTATATTGACGGGCATATGTTAACTCAGCGCTTAACTCCTGACTTCAAAAGTATTATGCTTGGTGCAACTCCGGCAATTCTTGAGGAAAATATTTCTCTTGAGTTTGCTGATGGTTTATGGTCTGTTTTGTCCGACAAGCATAGCCCATCACGTGAATTTGTCTTGAATGAAAAACAAGAAGCATGCAGGATGACCGAAGAATGCTACCGAAAAGTTGTTGAATTTAGGGATAAAATTCCAGAACAACTACGTGAACTTACATGTAATTCTTTCTTGAAACTGGTATATATATCCCAATTCATGAATGAATGTGTAAAAATCCTGTATGCATACCTTGATGATATTCGAGATGCCTCCAATTCTCCAGAAAGGCTAAAACAGGCTATTGACAATAGTTTGAACGTTGCAGAAAGAGTCTGTAAGGATTTTAACTCTGGTTTGATTAAAGACTTTGTTGATTGTATAAAACAGAACGGGGTTGTATTTCCAGAGTGGTATTATGCAGAACTAAAGGTCATAAATGACATTAATACTAACTATGATGTAAGTGATCTAGTTATTACCGGGGGAGTATCCTATGAGTGGCGCATTAGACGGTATATGCATGCCAGTGAACTAATGTTAAAAGATGGCTATCCTGTTCGCAGCGCGGGGACTAAGCTTTTCCCAAATGGATTTCTTGAATTGGAACTTGCCGCTCCCAAAGCGAAAAATCACAGTCTATTAGTAGTTTTACATAGTGATGGAGGCGCAGCCCAAATAACAGCAAATGGAAAGAGTGTTACAGTTTCTCCGGGAACGACAGGCTTTTGCTTTAAAAAGGTAAACATTCCAGTTTGTGGCGATAAATTTGAAATTAAGATAGAAAGTACTGATAACCGACCTCCATTAATAGCCGGAATTGCATCAATCAAATAAAAAACTTACAAGTATTTATGCAATAAATGTGATGGAATGCATTTTGATTCTCTCCTCACTGGTGCACTTTTAACCGACCGATGAGACAGTTGAACAACCTTTCGGGAAAGCCCCCATATCCCCGCGACTATGCTCAAAAGGGTTGATTACGCAGCAAACGCGTAATCACCCCATATTCCTTAATACTTATGGAGTACCATTCAGGCAACAGCTCAGGTTTTTCAGCAATTTTCCCGATGCAACAGAGTCACTACAAAAAGCCCTGACACCGCCTCCATTTCCAAGAGTAGCAGTAGTAACAACAAGCCATCCCTTGCCATATCTAGTAGCAAACAACCAGGCATATTTCGAATATTCATTATCTTTGTAGCCTGCAAGAACTGTCCATGCAGTAGGATCATCCAGAGAAAAGCCTGCATTGATTGGTCGTTTTGTTTCTGTATATTCTTCTAAATTATATTTTGAAGAAGTCCAATTGTAAATAGAATTATTAATTTTTGTTGAACTCACGACTTCACTATGGCGTTTAATTTTTAACTTACTATTATTTAACCATTTATCCGGACGGATATTTGATGCTGCACTTATAACAATAACTCCTCCATCTTTAATCCAAGGAGAAATATGCTCTTTGAAAAAAGTATCACCAACAAAATCTTTTGAAGAATGAATCCTCATAAAAAGCAGCTTGCTGGATTTCTCCGAAAGTTTAGTTTGCAACTCCTTTTTTTCCGCTAAACATAAAGGAATCAATTGCAGTTCCCTTAATTCTTTTGGAAGATTGTCATTTTTCATTCCAGGTACAAAAATTAACTGAGTGGGAGAAATTTGCTTTACAAAATTCAGTTTAACCAAAGCATCCATATTATGGTATGAAGCATCAGGAAAACCACTGTGATCAATATCTCTACGGACTCCTCTTGTATGCTTTATGCTAAAATCCCAACCAGTATTCTCTAGCGGCTTACCTCCAAATTCCGAGAATGGAAGTTCTATGTAACATACCCACTTATCTTCGTCAAACTCAACCAGGCTTTTCCATTCAGGGTTCCACTCTTTGTTGAATTTCATTCCTCCTGTTCCAATAGCATCATACTTGATTCCAGCTGAATTTACTGCCATATGATAATATTGTCCTGGAGCTTGGTCAGGAACTTTAATAAACATTTCAACACATTCGTCCCCATATACTTTACCGTCTCTATCTTTACAATTATACGTTACTTGTTTTATGTTATTTTCATAAGAAGTTACTTTGAGGAATAAAGACTTGTCAGTATAGAATGCATCAACAGTTGTTCGATTGACCGCAGGTTTTCCACTTCTGTCAAGAAAGTGTGGAAATCTAACTGATTTTTCCCAAGCTTTTAATTTGGGTAATTCATTTATCTCTCCTTTAAACTTTAATTCAGGCACTTCAAATAAAACACCATAATTTTTTCCGGAGCACTTATTGTAAATATCGACCCATATATTAAACAATGAACTCTCCAAATTAATTTGTTTTAGAATGCGATCTTGTTGTTTCTGAGGCAAATTTTTTATTGAATTACGTGCATTATCAAAAAGTGCTTTAATAGTTTCAATGCGTTGGGGATTTAACATTTTCAGGCTGGCGGCTCCTGGATTATGTGAATAATAAGATATATGACCAGGAAGTTCACGCCAGTAACTTTCCATTAATGAATAGTATTTATTGCGCTTCTCCCCGAAAGCTGGACAACTTGAATAGGTGTAAAAGGCTCCTAAATTAACAGAAATAGAAAAATCAAAAATGGAGTC
>JAFGXT010000258.1 GCA_016936495.1 Victivallales bacterium | reverse complement strand
TCCGCCGCTGGAGCCCGTCCCGGCACTGCCGGTTGAGTTTAATACGAGGCCGACGTTCGGCTGCTGCGCAGCTTTTTTTCTTTTTTTAACTTCTGTCAGTCCCGTCTCTTTTGTGTATTTTCAAGGCAAATCTGTATTTTTTTTAGAAATGACTTGACTTTTGTTTTTGCGTCATGTAAAATATTGTCAAAGCGGTTTGATAAAGTTTTGACAAGAGAGGTGGAATGAAAAATAAAATAACAATCAATGATGTGGCGGCGTATACAGGAGTATCTCCGAGTACGGTGTCGCACGCCTTGAGCGGACGGCGCAAGATCAGCGACAAAGTGCGCGGTCGGATATTTGACGCAGTGGAGAAACTTAACTATCGTCCGTCATATACCGCTCAAGTGCTCAGTTCAAAACGCACCATGTTGGTAGGAGCTCTAGTAAGTGATTGCGGCAACGCTGCTTCCGGGATGTTGTTCGAGGCGTTAAATGCGGAACTTGATCGCCATTCCTATAAAATGGTGCTGGGCATTTCCGGGACGTCACACGAACGCGGAATGGAGTTACTCAAAGCTTTTTCCAGCGGACTGGTGGACGGGATCATCAACATGATGTATCAGATTGACACCAATGAAGCCAAAGTCATCTGTTCGCCGGTTCCGGTCGTAACTTATCTGCGTCAGGATCAGGCGCCTATATACATAGATTTCGAGAGTTCGATTATGACCGGGCTGGAGTATTTGTGGAGTATGGGACACCGTAGAATCGGTTTTATAACATCTCATTCACGTGTATACAATTCCGTTGATCCCTGTCTTTCCGGGTTTAAGCATTTTCTGTCTTTAAAAGGAGCTGAATTTGATCCTCTCCTAGTCATGGAAGGGAACAATACCAGCGAGAACGGGGGGGCTATTGCCGAACGTCTTTACCGTCAGGGTGTAAGCGCGATTTTCGCGGGTAACGATCAGATGGCGACCGGGGTTTATCAGTGGGCCATGATGAATGGCGTTAAAATTCCGGAAGACCTTTCGGTACTGGGCTTTGATGATTCACCACTGGCGACGGCGGTATGTCCGCCCCTGACCACCCTGCAAATGCCGGTAGCGGAAATAGCCCGTCATACAGTGGAAAGCCTGGTGGCGCGGATCGAAGGATTAGCGGAAACCGCACAAACCAGAGTTGTATGCCCGACTTTGATAATCCGCAAATCCATATGTACAGCCAAACAATCAACATAAAACCAATCAGGAGAAAAAGAAAAATGAACAGAAAGCCATTCACACTCATCGAGCTCCTCGTGGTGATAGCCATCATCGCAATCCTCGCCTCCATGCTCTTGCCCGCCCTCGGTAGAGCTAGAGACAAGGCCAAGAAAATAGCATGTTCAGCTAATCTAAAACAATTTGGAACTGCCTTGAGTTCTTATTGTGGTGATTATAATGATTACTTCCCCAATACAGGAAAGCTTTATAATATATGGCAGGAAAACGTAAATTATGAATACATAAACAGCCGACAAAGTCCAAATATGTTTCTGTATATTTTGAAACAGTATATTGTAAATGGAAAGGTGGCCTATTGTCCTGCGGATAATGTCAGAAAGCATAACGAGTACCAGTGGAATAATCTGGCTTCGGCAAATATGCAGCAGGCTAGAGGGATAAGTTATGAATATTACGGCATATTCAAACCCAATGGAAACGGAACCAATACGTATAGTTTTGGAAAAGAGCGCCGAATATTTGATAAGCCTGTTACTGCTATTATGGCAGATGGAATAGTTTATAGTTCAGGATGGCGCTGGGGGCACGGTGGACTTTTTGCTTCATCATACTCTGACGCCAGCGTGCTTTTTACTGATGGAAGAGTGGAGTTTAAACGCAAGATTGCTCCTGGTAGATATTTAATGGGCTTGGCTGGCTATACATCGGTGGATCATTTCCACTGAGTCATGCCTCAATGAATGTGTTTTCTATTGTGTAAATATATTAACTTATTTAAAGCTAGTTTTGTAGTGAATTAATTTATAACAGAAAATGGAGTCAGTATGTTGAAGCGGATCATGAGAAGTAAAATAGTAGCACTTGGCGTTTTTTTGCATATTGGAGTATCAGCTTTGTCTGTAAATATTGTAAAAAATGGGGATTTCAACAAAGTAGACAAAGAAGGAATTCCTATTGGGTGGAAGCTTGGCATTCAGAGGACAACAGAATCGACGATGAGTGTGGTTGATGGAGGATATAACTCTCGAATGTCTTTACATATTAAAAAAAATCTTCCATATGGAAGTGGGCGTATGCCTTTGCGTCAGTTTCTCCCATTGATTCCAGAAAGAGAATATGAGCTCAGTTGCTATAGCATGGGAAGTGGTGGAGGATATTTATCTTTTGTTCTTGGAAATCGCTGGGGGCAGAGATTATGGATTCGTAGCAGCGATAACTGGAAGAAGTATATAAAAAGAATTGTTTGCAAGCCTGATGAATTTGCATGGAAAGATAACTATGAACTTTGCTTACTTGCTGAGGGCAAGGCAGATGCGCTAGTTTCAAATATATGCTTGCGTCCATTAAATGCATTATATAGCGTTGAAGAGGACTATAGTAAATACGATTCCTTGTATGTGGTCAATTCACTTGAATCATTTAGTCTGAATGTAGAAGATGTCCCATCTGATTTGCCTCGGATGTCCATGGAAATGGTAAATAAACCGGGACAAGGATTGGGGCAAGGTTCAATTGTTGATAATTTAAATGATTTGTCATGCGATGTTGCTTTTGCTTTTGACAGTAAAGGACTGATTTTTTATGCAAAAGTTTGGGATGACAAGCATTATGCATTTTCATGTGCAAATATGTGGAATGGGGATAGTATCCAACTTGGGATTAACCAGAGAGGGGATTTGGGAAAGGAACGTAATGACGGGGACCGAGAAATAGGGTTTTCTTTTGCAGATGGCAAGGCTCATAATTATGACTGGACATTAAGACGCAGCCTGAATAAAGACGAGATGGAATATACTGTGAAGCCCATTAATAATGGGTATTTGGTTGTCGCTAGAATAAACTGGCTGTTTTTGCAAGATATAGACCGTGATGGTTCGGGGAAGTTTTCTATAAACGTAGTAGTAAATGATACAGACGATGGGGTTCAGCGCAAGGCGCTATCCCTCAGACCTGGAATCTATTCTTTCAAAAGCAATGAAAGTAATGTTCTCTGCCTGCTTAAGGATAATAAGTCAAGAATATTTTTCATCCCGGATTCTATAAACGTTACAAATGAGTTCAAAGGTCGTATTGTCCTGACAGGTAATTCTAAAGATGCTGGATACTCTGTATGTGTTTTCTCTGAGGATGGTTCTTTGGTCTCTACAATGAAGTTGCCCGTCGATAGAGTATTAAATAATGATTTGCCTATGGTTGCGGATGTGCGGCTTGATGCAAATAAATTCTCTCCTGGTAAGAATGAGATAAAGTTGATTTCTGAAAATCAAGTGAAAGCAGAGGTTATCGTTGATAAACACAACTTTTTAAGTAACCTGAAAGCTGAATTGCCGCTGGTAAAGAAACGTTATGAAGTATTAAAAAACAAAATCAAGCAACTCTCGAAAAAGGGTATTGCAACAGAGCGTATGCATGTTGCTTGTACTATTGCTGAACGTCAATTCAACGAATTTGGGGATATGCTCAGGCGAGCGGAATCCAACCAGAAAGAAGCTGATTACAATGGGCGTATAGGGTTGAGAATATGCAAAGAGCTTAATTTGATGTTTGATATGATCTCTAAAGATATAGAAGATATAAAAAAAGACGGAGGATCATTGTTTTTTCCTTCGCGGTATCAGAGTTCCTCTTTGGAGTTAAAAGACGGATATTTCTATGGTACGGTTGTTGATAGTAAAGGGAAGATATATCAGCGACCTGTGATATTTTCAGGATATGGTCATTTTTCTCAGGCTTTAAAAGATATTAGGTGGTTCCCTCGTATTGGTGTTGATTTTATACAGACTGAGATAGGCCCGAATAGAGTGATAGTAGGAGAAAACGATGATGGTTCATTTGTTTTCTGTCATAAAATATTGGACAAAAAATGCAGTCTTTTAAAGCAGGCATGGGATTCCAATGTAGTTGTTAATCTGCTTCTTTCCCCTCATTATTTCCCTCAATGGGCTTTAGATAAACATCCCGAATGCGCCTGGAATGCTGGTGGTTTTCTCCGCTATGACGTGCAGAGTCCTTATGCAAGAAAACTTATAGAAGCATATATACGAGAACTTGTTTCCTATGTGAAAAACAGTCCAGGAGCTGGAGCGGTGCATAGCATCTGCATTTCCAACGAACCAAGCTTTCGAATCAGTCTTAGATACGAACCTTTCAGATTGCGATTCCTACAACATTTAAAACATAAATACGGAAGTGATATTTCAACGTTGAACTCAGCATGGAAAACTAATTACCAATTGTTTTCTCAGGCAGTGCCGAAAAAGGATCCGCTTGCAGATGACTGTCGTGGTCTATACTATGACCTGACCAACTATAAAATTGAGGAATTTGCGGAATGGCATAACTGGATGGCGGAATTGGTTAGAAATGAATGGCCTGGAATGTATGTGCATAGCAAGGTATTGACTGGCATGGGCACTGGCAACTCTACAGACTACGAGTTGTTTACGGAATTCAGTGATGTAAATGGAACCGATGCCCATGATTCTTTCACCCGGGCATTGATGACATCTATGAAGCCAGTACATATTGTTAATTCTGAAAACCATATAATTCCAGACCGGCATCAGAAATTTGTCTCTTATGAAGAAATTTTCCAGAAAATGTTCCGTCAATTTTTTGACGGTGTCGGAGGGTCAGTCGTATGGGTATGGGAACCTTACTCTCTTAAAATGTATGAGCAAAAACATGATCTTGACGGTAACATATATAGAAGACCTTTGAATATTCTGGCTGTTTATGATGCGTCAGTCGCTGCAAATCGGCTGGTCAATGAGATAAAATATGGGTTTAATGTCAAACCTCAAGTAGCATTGTTATACTCAACGACATCTGCAATCCATAACCCCAAGTATGAGAAAAGTAGTAAAACAGTATGGGAAAGTATGCTCACCACCGGACACAAGACAGGGTTTATTTCTGAGAAACAGCTAAAAGAAGGGCAATATGGACAATTGAAGCTTATTGTTGCGGTCGAATGTTCCAATATAAAGCTTGAATCCGTGAAGGCGTTAGATGATTTTGTCAGAAAAGGAGGGAAAGTTATAACCATAGGCAAATCTTTTGTTAAGGATCAATATGGCAGAGATTTGAACGTCAGAGTTAACGCTGCCAATGTTATTCCTTCAAGTCTGTTGGGTCAGACACATGGATTGACGTCAAAGATCAAGGACATACTGAATGAAGCCATTGGAAAATTGCCAGTGCGGCTTTTGCCCGCAGATGAAAATAGTTCTGATGTGAATTGGCGCTATACTCCGACTGAAGACGGTGGTGCTATGGTATACATAGAAAATATGAGCGGGAAAAGAGTTGAACTTGAATTGTCCAGAGAATCAAGAGATATGATTTCCGGGAGGACACAGCCTGCGGCATTTGCTCTGAATCCATGGGAGTTAAAACTACTGAAGGTCAATAAATAGATCGGGGTCAGGACTGCACATTGTTACATTTTGAGAGTATTGTCTGCTGGACAATGCTCTTTTTTGTGTCCTTTTGTGTATTTTGTGGACTGAACTCAGAACTGTTGGCGGCCAGCTGGGGCGTTAGCCCCATTCCCCCCCCGCTGACACGGGTGCTGGAGCCCGTCCCGGCAATGCCGGGTATGTCAGTCCAATAAGTCAGTTATTTGTAAATAAGATACTTTTGGCGCAGGCGCTTGAATCTTTCCAGCTCCGGTTTCCATGATCTTTCGATAGTCAGATAATCCTCGCCGCGCTGAATCCGCTGACGCACCGAGGAGGTTCCCATCGCCTTGTCAAAGGTCGCGATCTTGCCCGCTTCCCATTTAAAATGCTGTGGATAATGTTTCTGAAGAAAACACAGTATCGCCACTTCGGTGGTGGTAGGCTTGAATTTACCCGGATCCGTAACGTGTATTTGAACTCCGTGTACCGGTTTCGTCTGAAACGCCGCGAAATAAGGCGTATAATGAACAGGGCGGAAGCGTACTCCCGGCAAACGCAGGATATTAAGACTGTAGGCCATCACATCGGCATCAATCCAGGGCGCGGTAACGCACTGAAACGGGAGCGTATAACCTATGCCGATATTCACCTGTCCGGTTTCGCCAAGAGTGCCGGTGGCGGCAAAACAACAGGCAGATTGCGGACTGGGAATCTGTGGAGAAGTCGGAATCCACTCCAGTCCGGTGTCTGCCCAGCTCATGCCGCGCCGGTAATTATACATCGGAATCACATACAGTTTGGATTTGATACTGAATTCCGTATTGAGAAAGCGCGCCAGTTCGCCCACGGTCATGCCGTAAACTCTGGGAATTGGATACAGTCCAATGAACGACAGATGTTGCTTTTCCGTTACCGGTCCGTCCACTACATTGGCGCCCAGCGGGTTGGGCACGTCCAGGACTATGACCGTTTTGCCGGCTTCCGCGCAGGCACTCATGCACTCCGCCAGATGCCAGATATATGTATAAGCACGGCTGCCGACGTCCTGAATATTATATATGAGCACATCGATCTGAGCCAGTGCCTCTTTGGACGGTCGATGGTCTTTGCCTCCGTAGAGGCTATATACCGGCAGTCCGGTACGGGCGTCCCGGTCGGATCTAAAGTGCTCTCCCGCCAGGACGTCGCCCCTGATGCCGTGTTCCGGTGCGAACAACGCCACCAGATTTACGCGTTTATCTTCCCGGAGCAAATCGGCGGTGGACAACAGATACCGGTTGACTCCGGTCGGATTGGTCAGCAATCCGACGCGTTTACCCGCTACCAGATTGGTGTATTTTGCCAGAAAGACCTCAAGACCTGTTCTCACCCTGGAATACGCCGGAATAGAAAAACCCATCAGCGCCAGCATCATCATTGCAAAACGTTTCATTAAAACTCCGTTTCATGTTATTAAATAATTTTTACTTTACAGAACCCTCAAAAAAGAGAAATGTTAAAAAAAATACATTCATAACTTGAAGAATGCCAGTGATGGAGATAACTTATCAGCTCTTTTTATAGAAAGCGGTACGGGCCCCAATTATATAATTAAGGCTTGACACCCGTTGCCGCTACTCAATTATAACCCTTTAAACAGGAGAATAGGGATGCCAGCAAAAGCTCAAGCAAAGCACAAATTTTGTCGTAGAATCGGAGAATGCCTTTGGGAAGACCCCAAATGCCCATGCGTAAAACGCCCGTACCCCGCAGGTGCACAGGGCAAGAACGCCCGTAGAAAGAAACTGTCCACCTATGGTGAACTGTTGTTGGAAAAACAGAAACTGCGTTTTCACTACGCCGTTTCAGAAAAACAGCTCCAGATTGCTTACCATAAAGCGAAACAGGGTCAGGGACAGGCACATGAAAAGCTTTTCCGCAACCTGGAACAGCGTTTGGACGCATTGACTTTCCGTTCCGGTCTGGCTCCGAGTATCTTTGCGGCCAAGCAGTTCATCAACCATGGACATATCCTGGTTGACGGCAAAAGAGTGGATCGTTCTTCCTTCAAGGTTGAAGAAGGTCAGGTGATCTCAATTAACGCGGAAAAATCTCCCGCTGTAGCGGAAGCCGCTAAAAACACCCAGAGAACAGTTCCGGGTTATCTTGAAGTGGACATGGAAAACTTCAAGGTTACTTTGGCGCGCAAGCCTGAAGTGGAAGAAATTCCGGTCAAGGCAAATATCATGAGTGTGATTGAGTATTACGCACGCTAATACGCCTTTGTAGTAGAATGTCAGAACCGCGTTTTCCGTTTGGAGAACGCGGTTTTTTATTTACAGTGGATGACAATTACGGGGGCTATGCCGGATTCGAGCATGTCCAGCTTTTCCGCGGCGATTTTGGACAAATCGATGATACGACCTTCAACAAATGGACCACGGTCATTGATCTTCACTTTGACTTTTTTATTGTTATTAAGATTGATCACCGTTACTTTCGTACCCAGCGGCAGGGTTTTATGTGCCGCCGTATACAGGTCTGCCCTGAATATTTCCCCGCTGGCAGTAGGCTTGCCATAAAAACCTGGTCCATACCATGAAGCCATGCCGCGTTGTTCGCTGCATGAGCGTTCTGTCATCGCCAGGATAATAAGCAGTAAAACCAGTATGGCGGCAAAGAACACCCGGCGATGCGCCGCAGAAGCGTCTATGCCAGATTTGAACTTGGATGATGCGTCGGCAACATAGTGGAGCGGGGAGGATTTCGCCCCTGCCACAGAGACCGCGTTGCAAGTCGCCGCTACCCCCTGGCAATATTTGTCAATGAATTTTATTTTTCTGAGTGGCGATAATACTCTCCCCGTCAGCATAAAGATGATTTTAATCAGCATACGCATCAGTGCGGCAGTGATGCATAACGCCACCCATAATTTTCCCAATATAGCATCAATTATTTTCAGTATCATGGTTTTTTCCCTTATTTAAAGCATCAAATAGGTATTGGCGATGGATATGCCGCTGAGCATGGCTCCGGTAATCCCCAGAAATCCCTGATCGGTGCCGCATAGATAGAGTCCGTCGATTCCGGTACGACCATCTTTGTATTTTGTCGGCGAGCCATATATGGCGCCATTGATTTTTCCGGTAAAACGTGTTACGGTGCGTGGCGTAAAGCTGTCGGTAAGCCGGGCGCCATCCAGAACGTCATCTTTAAGTCCAAGTACAGATTCGGCAATTCTTACAGCTCGTAGCGCGATAGTTTTTTTATTTTCTGCATATTCTTCTTTGCTCATAGTGTGCCAAGCCCGACTGTTGGCGAGAAGGGACACTCTGAGCATTTTTTCCGGAGGGGAGTCTTCCATATTGAATTTGAAATTATGCGGGAAACAGATTATTCCGCTGCGATAATCACACATATCCAAGGGATTGCTGAAGTCAAAGCTGTCGGCGTTATTGAAGAACACTATGGTTTTATCAGTCTTAAAATCAAAATCCGCGCGGGGGATGACCATGGATTCCATAAAAGCCAGTTGTCCTTCCAACGGCAGCATTTCGCCAAAAAGTTTTTCTTCGCATATACTGAAAGTTTCAAAGGCTCCGGCGGAAGACAGTACATGATCGGTTTCAATAATTTCCCCGGTGGCGGTCTCCACCGCGCAGACTTTGCCGGAGGAACTTTTTATGGAACTGATTCCGCAATTCAAACGTAATTCGCCGCCGCTTTCCTGATAGCGTTGTTTGAGCAATTTGATAATATGTTCGATACCGTTTGAAGCGGGACGGCAGAAACCTTCATGAAAAACGCTCCGGTACAGCAATACAAACTGCGCCAGATCCATATCCCGCTCATTCGCGCTGCCGTAATACATCAGCGGACACAATATCATATCGGTCAAAAGCGGATCAGTGATGTATTCGCCTATGACTTTACGCGCGGAAATATATCCGTTTTCCATTCTGGTAGCGTCATGCTCAACAATAAAGCGATCTAGTCGGTTGAGATTATCCATCTCCGCCGGGAACTGCTCGGCGACGCTTTGGAGGAATTCGGCGTAATCGTTGCTGAATTCAAGCATATGACCGGGGAATACGATGGAGGAGCCGCGTTGTTCGCGCAGCTCCAGCGCGTCATAGGGTATTTTCAGTTGACGGAGTATCTTCATCAACGGCATTGACTTGGGAGCTCCACGCGGAACAAAGTTGGTCATGGCGTGCAAGCCTGTCTCCAGCTTGAAATTATTACGGTCATAGTAGGAATTAAGTCCACCCTCGCGGTAATGTCGCTCACAGATAAGCACCTTTTTATCAAAGTGCGCGAGCCTTATTCCGGCGGCGAGACCTGACATCCCGGCACCGATGATTACAGTATCATACTTCATGCAAACATTTCCTCTGAAAGTGACAGGTCTTTGAGCAGCGGATCTTTTTGCTGACTTTTGCCGCCGCTTGATTCTAGTTTATCTATTCGCCCGGCAATGAAATTAAAATCATTATCGTCATGTTCAATATAATCCATGCCGTTGTTGTCAATGCGGCGGAGCAGTTCGCTTATACTTATATCTCCCGCATTGCAAACCGGCTGGTAAACGATACATTCATTATCCTTGTGATCAATGGATTCACATATGACATCCACGTCAATAAGCATATATAATATTTTCAGTGTAAGCCCGGTGGACATGCGGCAGACGCGGGCGATCCTGGTTACGTCGCAGGGCGGTTTGCCGCGATAAAAATTCTGCACAATAAAGGCGGCGGCCTTGACGGCATAAGCCTTGAATGCCTTATGGCTGATCTTATCCGTGAAAAACTCAAATTCAAAATTCCTGGAATTCTGATGCGCAAAGGATATTTCCGCACCGAACAGCACCACCATCCAGGTCAACTGCGTCCAGAGAAACAGCAAAGGCAACGCCGATAAACTGCCGTATATCGCGTTGGATTTTGACAGCATCACTTGCAAATAGATGAAAAACACCTGAATAAACTGAAACACCGTTCCGGTGATAATCCCGGCGATAAGCGCCGAACTGTAATTGACCCGGGTGTTGGGCATGAACTTATACAGGGTCGAAAAAAATACCCACATGACCACGTAGGGCAACAATTTGATGGTAAGAAAGACCAGCGGCGCGCCGAGTGTTTTCAATATTTCATGGCTGGATGCAATGTTATTCAGTTGCGTTGAAACAAATACCGTCAGACTGCTGGAGAAAATAATTGCCACCGCCGCGAACACCACAATAATTATATAATCGCGAAGCTTGACCCAGAATGGACGATTACGCTTGATCCGCCATATGTGATTAAATGATACTTCGATATTACTGAACAGTTTGACCACCGTCCAGATCAAAATAATCACTCCTATCCCGGCGATGACTCCGCCTTTGACTGTATGGAGCATTTTTTCAGCAAACTCGAAAATCTGGAAGATTATATCCTGCTGCGCCGGTTCACTGAATTTTTCCAACAGTGAACTTTTCAATATTGCCTCCAGCCCGAAGCCTTTGGAAATGGCAAACAACATCGCCACCACCGGTACTATTGACAGGATAGAATAAAAAGTCAACGCCGAAGCGCGGATCTGGCATTGGTCATGAACGAAATCTTTTACGGACAACACCACTATCCGCAATAACTTTATGCCCGCAGATTTGGATCCGGGCATATCGCTTATTCTTAAAGCCCAGATGTCTTTTTCGAAAAAATCCAGCAGCCGTTTTACTTTGCAGTTCATAGCCTGTAGCCCCCTGTGTCCCGGTTGATTTCTATAACTATAAACTTTTTGTAACTGAATTTCAATGATATAGCTCAACAAATACAGACATTTTCATTTCAATGACGACAGTTTATGGAAATTTGCGGAACTGTGCCTGAAAATGACTTGTTTTTCCCGCGTTATGACTATAAATTTAAATTTGTGGGAAGAATTTCAAATTTAACTAGGGAATGGATTACAATGCGCCTGATATTATATTTTCTATGTATACTGCCGCTGACATTTATATGCGGCTGTCTCATACTTGAAGAAGAAAAATCTGTTGATGTGGATATAACTCCTGAAGCTCTTATTACAAAAATGGAAGCCGCCGTCGATCCCAAAGGAAAATGCAAGCAGGCTTCGAGCTATATCCTCCGGCAGGAAAGGATAACCGAGGGAGATTCCTCCGTCGATAAGTATGAAGTGGCAAGCCTGTTCAATCGTGAGCCCTATTTCTTTAAGACCATTATATACAAAAACCAGAAACCAATATCCATCACCCTGTTCGACGGTGACAACGCCTGGTCTATCGACCCCGATTCGGGCTCAAGCATATTGCTTTCCGGCGCACAGCTGGATATGATCCGCTCTCTGGCGAAAATCGGTAACCCCGCATATTCATATATGGATATCTTTTCCCGTTTTGAGGTGAGCGAAGTGCTCTCCGATATGATCGAGTATTATAAATTAACATGTTTCCATTCTTACAAAGATTTGACACCTATGCTGGTGTTTATTGACAGCAGCACCTTTCTTATAAGAAAAATCACTTTTAAAATGACCAGCGGCAGGCGTACACTGGTGGATTACAGTTCATTTATCAACCGCTATGAGGCATACGACGACGTGATGATGCCGCAAATCACCACCGTCCTGGCAAATGGCGTGAAGTATCAGTACAAAATAACGGAATTCAAACTGAACGTGGAGTTTCCTCCGGATACCTTCAAGCTCCCTGTGCCATGGTATGACCGCAAAGTACACAAGGAGCTGGAAGCAGCACGGAAAGCCGCCGTAAAATCTGAACAAACAGAAACAATGGCTAAAAAAGTAAATGGAAAGTAAATTTCTTATAAGTCATGACGATGACATAAAAAACAGCAGGTTCAATCTGCTGTTGTCCGCGTATTTATTTCTGGCGGTTATTGCTTTTGGTACTATCGGATATATTGTGCTCGAAGACTGGAATTTTGTGGATTCGCTGTATATGACGGTGGTTACAGTTTCCACGGTCGGATTCGGAGAAGTTCATCCTCTGTCTCCTGTGGGCAGATTGTTTACAGTGTTTTTGATTATTTTTGGAGTAGGAGTCGTCGCTTACGGTATCGCCAATCTGGCGGAAAGCCTGTTTCAGCGGCAGATGTCTTTTTTTTCACCTTTTTTAAAACAAGCCAGGACTATAGCTAAAATGGAAAATCACATCATTATTTGCGGGTACGGGAAAATGGGTAGAGCCACAATCGAGGCATTGCTGGATGACGACTTTTACAATGTTGTCCTGGTTGAAAAAAGTCAAGCTAAAATCGATTTGATCGACCCGGCTCACAAAGTGCCTCATATTGTCGGCGACGCCACTTTGGAGCACGTGCTGCAACAGGCCGGCATAACTAAAGCCCGTTCATTGGTGGCGACTCTGGATACTGACGCCGACAATCTGTTTCTGGTGCTTACTGCCAGAAGTATGAATTCCAGTTTGAAAATCATCGCCCGTTCGGAATCCGACGTCAACCGTACTAAATTCATTCAGGCGGGAGCCACCAAGACCGTATCTCCATATGCCGCCGGAGCCCAGCGGGTGTTCTCGCTACTCACCGCTTCGGGCATGAACGATTTGACCGAGGCTATTCAGAGCGACAAAAAAGTCAAGTTCAAAGTTGACACTCTGGAAATAGAAGACGGCGATCAGTTTGCGGGCAAGACCTTTGCCGCCGCCAGATTGCGCGAAGTTCTCGGCGGATTGGTCGTGGCGATAAGGCGCGCCGATGGTTCTATGATGTTTACTCCTCAGTCCAGCACGGTCATGCACCCGGGTGACAATTTGTATATCATGAAATTTTCCGAAAGAAGCTGACCCATTTCGAACTTAAATCTTCCAGGAAAACCCTGAAATGACTACTTTTTTTACCAAAAGAGGGGAATTGATATTGACACGTGAGATAATCTGAGATATAATGTCTATATACATCTCAGAGGACATGATCAATGGAACTTTTAATAAGAAAATCAACGCAGACGGTACAGGTTGCGGACATACTGGAGAAAAAGATAGTCAGCGGGGCAATTTTCCCGGGCACGAAACTTAAAAGCACACGTGATCTCGCCGACAGTTTTTCAGTAAGCCAGCAGGTCGTCAAGTCGGCGTTGAATATTCTGGAGGAGAAGAATCTGATTACCAGAAAGTCCCGGCAGGGGATATATGTAAACAGCAAGGTGTTTTCTCCAAAGAAAAAAGAAATCGTGTACCTTACTTTGGATGTACCGAATTTTACAACAATTTATGCAGATAAATTTTTCAGTCCATATCTTTGCGGCAGTAATAATATGAATTTTACGACAAAATCAATAGCGCTGGATAATTTCAATAGTCTATCCTTTTCATATGAGCTTAAAAAGCTGTCTGAATCGTGTATTGACTGTCTGATAATCCATATTCCCAGTCTTACCAGTGCACAGGTTTCAGAATGTTTACAACTCCCTTTCCCGGTAGTGTTCATTGGCGATTTTGCCAGTGGCGATTATCCGGATTTAAGTTATAATCAGATTGTGGAGGATACTGCGGAACGCGCGGAGGCAGCGGTTGGTACTGCGATACAAGCGGGAGCTGAGAAAATCGTTGTTGTCGGAGGCGGGTTATCTGTCCATTATTCCAGAATATATTATACGAGGGCAAAGGCACTGACAAGTGCCGCAGGCTGTGAACTGTATTATGCAGAATACCATAATAGAAAAACATCTATCAGCCGTGTAATGGAATATCGTCACGAGTGTATAAATGGAATTATCAAAAAAGTCGGCAAGCCTGATGCAATGATTTTTGACGGCTTTAAAAAAATCGAGTGGTTTACAGAAGCCTTGCAAAATCAAGGTATCAGTCTTAATGATCTGATGTTAATTATAGATGAAGAAGTGCTGCCTGACACCATTTTCATTCAAGCTGACTACAGTGAATTTTCCCGTGCGGCGGCGGAACGTATCAATCAAATAATGGAAAACCCGGAAGACCGTAAAAAGGTGGTTCTTTCCGGACTTATAAAGCGAACGCCTATCAGAATCAGCGACTTTTAACTTATCAACAAAAAGGAGAGAAGAGAATGCATAGTAAACACATGAGTAACTGCGGCTTATACCCGGAAAACAGCATTGCACGCGAATCCATCGCAAAATCGCCGGAACACAAATCATTGCAATTTAGAAAATTCACACTCATCGAGCTCCTCGTTGTAATAGCGATCATCGCGATTTTGGCGTCCATGCTTTTGCCGTCGTTGAATCGCGCTCGTGAGGTCGCGAAAAGAATAAAGTGTACCTCGAATCTGAAGCAAATCGGTCTTGCACATATTGCTTATTCAGATACGTACGATGGCTATATTGTAAATCCTGCACAGAAACGAAAAACAAACTGTGCAGTATGGATGGATGCAATTGGTGAAAATCTTGCTTACAGTCCCAAAGTATTCGAATGTCCGAGTGATCGAGACAAAAAAACAGACTTTGCCAGAAACATCAATCAAACAATCTTTGGAACCGGTTCTTATGGAATGAACGCACAGGCTTTTAATTCCGGTCCTTTCACCGGGAGCTGGTATAATCCGGTATTTTCTGACGGTGGCGTATTGAGATATTTGAAGAATTCCACGGTAAAATCTCCTTCGATGTTCATCATTACCGGAGAAACCGTTATGGCTGCAAGTAGTGAAGGCAACAGTAGGTACATGATCCCGTATTCAAAACCGGGCAATGTTGCATATTCCTGGTGGGGAGCTATCAGTGACCGCCATACCCGCACCAGTAACGTTCAGTTTTTTGACGGTCATGTTGATATTATAAGTCCTTATATTCTTGATATGCAAACTTATGGTTCCACCGCGATCAATAAACACATGTCCATCACCCAAAAATAAAGGTTCCCGAAAGAATGAAAGGAATTGTGTATAAAAAAAATTTAAAAGCCAATAAATACTTTAAACTTAATACCAAAGGAATTTTGATGAAAAAATCTCTGTTTGTTCTTGGAGTGCTTACGCCATATTTAATATTTGGCGGTGGTCTGAAAAAAGACTTGTCGTTTTATTCTTCTTTTGATGGGGTTCTAACACCGGTAATAGCGTCCGGCTCAAAAACAGTACGTGCAGGGAAAGAGGAATTCGACACCGGAGTAAGCGGAGAGGCGGCAAAAATTGAAAAGGTTATTGAATATATGGCAGAGGCAAATGCCGACGTGAAGAGAGGGACTGTTGCGTTCTGGCATAAGCCTGCCTGGCTTCCCGGAGAGGAAATAAATTCCCGTACTCCGTTTGACCTGACTCATATAAAATTGAACTATATTCCCCGAAACAAAGCCATGTTTTTTATGACTGGAAAAACTTTTCCCAAAGAAGGTTTTAAGTGGGACTATGGCTGTCAGACCCAAATGCCTTCAACATGGTCCCCCGGCAAATGGGAACATATTGCCATAACATGGGATAAGAAAAGTGGAGGGAAAAAGATTTATCTGAACGGAAAACTTGTGAAGAACTCGACGACGGAAAGATTTCCGGATACTTTGCCCGGCAATGTGATCAGGCTAGGAGAAAACGCTCCGGGCTTATATGATGAGTTGTTTATATGGAAACGCGAACTGGACGCGGATGAAATTGCTCAGCTCTATAAAGATCCATCTTATGTATCAAAAGCTGTAACGCCTCAAGCTATAGAGAAACCCAATGAGCTTAAAGACCTTGCCTTGCTGATTCCTTTTGACAATCTCCGATTCTATGTCTCTTTTGATAAATCTCCAACGCCGGATAAAGCTGCGGGGTCTAGCAAAGTTCAGGCTCCAGAGAGTGCCAGCTACGAAAACGGTGTCGTAAACAACAGCATAAAGCTTAATAACGGAAAAGTCAGTTTCAACTCCAATGGTAATATCGATATAAAAAATGGAGCCATCTCCTTTTGGCTCAAGGTAGACAAAGCATTAAACCAAGCAGAAGGTAGCGTGAATTTGTTTCGCTCCGGACATTTGGCGCTTTCTTATCAGCCAAAGAAAGACACATTATATTTTATGACCGGAAAACACAATGGCGAAAACTTCCGTTGGGACTATTCTCCAAATTCAAAAATACCGGCGGGATGGAAACCGGGTGAATGGCGGCATATTGTTATTTGCTGGGATGAACACTCTGGACGGAAAGAACTTTATATTGACGGAAAGCAGGTGGGATCAACATTATCCAGTCGTATGCCTGCCGTAATCTCCCCGGAAGGAGAATTGTTTGTCGGCGAAAATTTCAAGGGCAATATTGATGAACTGGCTTACTTTGATAAACCATTGTCTCAGGGTGCCGTTGCCGCTATTTGTGCCTCTCCTGGGCTTATCGCCAAAACGGCAGGGCGCAGCATAACAAATTCAGTGCATAACCTCCCGTTCCAGAAACAAGCGTATAAGATGCTGAGCGAATGCTCCAATCTTCCTTCTTTAAAGTTTGACGTCCCGGCGGTAGAGCCGGACAAAAGCATTATCGAACCGGATAAAGCATTCTCTATTGCAATTCCGGTAAGAAACCCTTCCTTAAACCTTTACACCGGTAAAGTAGTTTTCACGCTGCGGGATTTCTGGATGAAAAACTGCGGGGAAAAAATGATGGACTTGTCCTTGGAACCGGGCGAATCAAAAAAAATAGACATTTCTTTCACTCCCAAACTTCAGGGAATATATAAGATCGAGGCGGTATATGAATTGAATGGCAAAAAGACATTGCGGGACTTGAGCAGTTTTGCCTGCTATCCATTGCCGGAGGCACCGGATCCGGACTCTTTCTTTGGTAATCATGTCAACGGTTGGGGAGATGGCAAATTTCTGAGACAGGCGGCACGTCTGGGACAAAACTGGCAGCGCAACCACAATATGATACAGGTAACCTGGTGGAATCGGGTCCAGCCGGATCCCGGCAAGTTTACATGGACTTATGATTTCCAGCTGGAAGAGCTGAAAAAACTCAATATGCCGCTTTTGGGGCAGCTTTTTACCACACCGTATTGGGCGGCGGCTGTCCCTCAAAAAAAACCTGCCAGTCCAGGCTATAGTAAATGCTGGTCTCCGAATCTCAAACACTTTGAAGAATACGTTTATCAGACTGTATCGCGTTATAAAGATTACATAAAATACTGGGAAATATGGAATGAACCGGCAGTTGGTATTTTTTGGAAAGGCGATACCAAGGAATTTGGGAAAATGGTTCAAGTTGCTGTGAAAGCTGCAAAAAGAGCTGATCCGAATTGTGTGGTAATGTCTGCCGGATATACTTGCCCGGCATGGGCATGGCATACAAAAGCAGCAGAAGAAGGAGCATTTAAAGGTCTCGATATAATCTCTTTCCATTACGGATGTTACCAGATGCCAGCCTTAAAATCCTATCAGCAACTTGGCGCGGTTATTGATCACTTCCAAAATCTGGCGGTAAAATATGGTCCTGGCAGAAAACTTCCTCTTTGGAGTACGGAATCCGGTTGTAGCGATTCCACATTTTTACGAGGGCTTGATTATCCTCAACTTCCTCCAGAGTCAGAAAGAGCGCCTCTGGACTGGTATGCAGGTGCGATAAGAGTTGTTCAGGGATCAGCTGTTTTGATGAGTCATAATGTGAAAAAACATTTTTTCTATTTCCAAACCCCCGTGTCTCCATCCGCTTCGAATGCGTATTACAATACATCCATGTTGGATGTAAATCAGGCTCCGCGTCCTAAATTAATGGCAAGGGCAGTGATGCAGTCTCAACTTGACTGGACTCGTTTCCATTCACGTGTATTCAGGGAAACCGGACGGTTCTGGGCGAACGTACATGAATCGAAAAAAGATAAATCATCGGTAATTGTCCTGTGGTGTGGAGATGAAGGTATCGTTGAGCTGAAATGTAAATGGCCAGGCAAAGTAACTTCCATAATAAACATTATGGGCAACAGAGTCAATGCGGATGAGGAATCGTTGACTGTAACAGAAGAACCGTTCTATATTCATGTCGATGCAGAAGCCTCCGCAGTCGTAAAAGTGTTGCAAAAAGCACAATTAAAAGTGATAAAAGAGCCGACAGAACTTGAACTTAACGATGGACCGGAAAAAGCCGATGTCCCGATTCTCCCTGACTTTGTCGCTCCCGGAGAAAATATTGCTTCGAATTTCACCGTTGATATTCGCCAGTATTGCACTATGGGCTTTGCTGATGAAAAGGCAGGCGACGGAAAAGGCGGCTGGAGTGACGAAGGTTCATTAAATGACCTGCGTGATTTCAAGCCGGGTAAACATGAATTCTATGGTGTAACCTTTGATATTATTGATCCGGTAAAAAATAATGGAAAATCAATCATTACCATGCGGGGAAATTCAGTCACACCGAATATGCCCGAAAAAGTGAGTATTCCAATCAACCGTAAACTTCGGGCATTATATTTTCTGCATGCAGCCTCCTGGGGCTCCCCCGGAGATGTATCCGAGTATGTACTTAACTTTGCGGACGGAACTCAGCAGAAGGTATTAATCAAGATTCCTTTACATAACAACAACTGGTGGAATGGTTATAACCCGAAAGAACTGTCAAAGCCAGTCCCTGTCAAAGTAACAAATACATCTACAGGAAAGCCCGAATGGAGATACCTGCGGGTATTTGAGCTGGAGAAGGATCCTTTGAAAGATTCAGAGGTGAAATCACTGGATATTATTTCCATCGGTGAAGCTCAAACCCCGATCATTTTAGGTATTTCTGGGACTCTTTAACGCTATCTTCCTCAATTTATGACTAAAAAAATCTTGTTCGCCGGGGAATAAAACCGAAGTTCATCATACTATGCCGCCGGGCTTCCGGCGGCATTTTTGCAATTTGATGTTTTCTTGCAAAATCCCGGCGCACAAGACTTGTAAATTTTACCGAATGAGGATAAAGTCTACAAAAGTATTGCGAATTTTAATTGATATGTTAGCATTAAAACATATGTTTAAATACAGGAAAAAGAGTTGATGAAGAAACAATTTTTACACCTTTTGGGGGTTTCAGTTCTGGTGGTTACGGCTGGATGCTACAATTACCGTCCGCCCCAACTGCCGACTGAGGAAGACACATACAGCAACCGCAAGCACGACGCCAGAGTAGTGCTGCCCCCGGAAATAACCTTGCTGACCCTACAAAAGGCGCAGGAAATCGCGTTGACTAATAATCCCGACTTTGAATCGCGCTACTTTGCCGTGCGCGCGGCATGGTCAAGATACAATCAGAGCATCGGCGCGTATTTTCCGACCATCAGCGTCTCCAATAATTTTTCGCAAAATTTTGACCGTCCTACGGATATTTCCAATCTGACTTCAGTAAACAGTACCGATAAAGTTGCCAACAGTATGGGGTTGACCGCTTCCTGGACTGTGTTCAACGGTTTGCAACGCACCATGAATCTGCTTAAAGCCAAGCATGAAGCCCTCGGTGAAGAGGCGGTTCGTGACGATTCCCGTAGAACTTTACTACTGTCGGTGGCGGAGGCTTACAACAGCATCCTGCTTGCTATCGAAAATAACCGTATTGCTAAAACAGACAAGGATTTCCAGCTGGCTCAGCTCAAAGACACCAAATATAAATATGAAGCCGGCGCCAGTCCTCTTAGCGATGTGCTTAACTTTCAGGTTAAAGTCAATGATGCCACTAATAAAGAAATCAGCTCGGAATACGATTACAACGCTTCCAGATACGCACTGGCGGAACTGATGGGTATTCCCGAAAGTACTTTGTCCGATGATATGAAATATTCTCCCGTGGACGCTATTTCAGATGAGCCTCTGCTGGACATCAATATTTATCTGGACAACGCTCTGAGTAACCGTCCGGATTTGAGATATTATCGTGAACTGCTCCAGGCCGCAAAATATCAGGTTTATTCAAAATGGGGCGCGTTTTCTCCGACCGTCAGTGTATACACCGGCGCCGGATATACCACTAATGCCACTTATACCGATTATCGCAATGGTAATACCGGTGCATCCCGATCCTACTATAATAATCGCAATTACAACTGGGGAGTAAACGCCGAATGGGTGCTGTTCAATGGCGGACAACGTTTCTTCGCCCTCAGAGAAGCTCAGGCTATGCTGGCAAAAGCCGAATATAATGTGGCGACGTCATGGATTCAGGTGGTGCGCGAAGTCCGCGCCGCATATGATTCATACATACAGAACGTCAAAAAGGCGAAACTCTTCCAGGAAACTCAGGGGCTGGTTACCAAGCAGCGTGATCTGGTTGAGGAAGAATACAAAGCAGGTAACAAAGAACTTACCCGTCTGAATGAAGCTCAGCGCGATCTGGTCGAAGCTGAGACCAATCTGGTCATCGCTCTGGTAAACGTTATGAACGCAAAAGCCCAGCTTGAAGCCGCCACCAACTCCAATCGCATGGGCGTGGATCAGGCGGATGGCGAAAAATAAATATTCAGAAACTGTTAATAATATTAAGGCAATACTATAAATGTCAGTAAGAGTCAGATTTGCGCCCTCTCCCACGGGCAAAGTACATATAGGTAATATCAGAACCGCGATCTTCAACTGGCTGTTCGCCCGGCATACCGGCGGCGAATTTCTCCTGCGTGTTGAGGATACGGATATTGAACGTTCCACCCGCGAAGCCATCGACGCCATGTTCGAATGTATGGAGTGGCTGGGACTGGATCATGACGGCGAGATCATATATCAGACTTCCCGTACCAGTGAACATATCGCGGCGGCACAGCAGTTGCTCGCGGAAGATCAAGCTTATTACGGAGAACCTGACGAGAACGGTAAATCCGCGCTGTTGTTCAGGATTCCCTGGGATACAGACAATATTCCCGCAGTAAGAACCGTGGGAACCGTGGAGCTTGAACTCCACCCGGAAAGTCCTCTCAACGTATCGGCGGCGGGCGTGGAATTCGCGCAGCCAAGCCGTAAGGGCAAAGCCATGCCCGCTGCGGCAACGCTGGCGGGATTTAAAGCTCTTAAGGCTTTTGACGCGGATAATAAATGTGTGTTTGAGCTGGACGGTAATCTGGACGCTATCCGCGCTGGAGAAAAATTTACGGTCGAAGGCGCGGTGAAAATAAGCTTCACCCGCCGCGAAGTATTTTTTACGGATATGATTAAGGGCGAATTGGCTAAACCTTTTGACAGCATGAAAGATCTGGTTATTGTGCGTGGCAACGGCACTCCGGTGTTCCACTTGGCGAATGTTTGCGATGACGTGTTCCAGCACATAAGCCATATTGTACGCGGTGATGATCATGTGGAAAATACCTATCGCCATATCCTTATTTTTAACGCACTGGGTTATGATGTCCCGCAATATGCACATATGCCGATGATCGTTAACAGCGAAGGCAAACCTTTCAGTAAGCGCGACGGTGATGCGTTTGTAGGCGATTTCCGTGAAAAGGGTTACCTCCCTCAGGCTTTATTCAATTATCTGTCACTGCTGGGCTGGTCTCCGGGCGATGACCGTGAGAAAATGACCCGTGATGAAATGGTTGAAGCTTTTATGCTTGAACGCGTAAAAAGCTCGGCGGCTCAGTTTGATTATACCAAACTTCAGAATATGAACGGGATGTATATCGCGGAAATGTCTACTGATGATTTTGTTCAATGGGCAACCTGCTATGCCACAGCGGCGGGCATAGACCCGAACGCGCCTTTGTTCCGTACGGTGGCGGAATTGATGCAATCCAGAACCCGTAATGCGGAAAGTCTGGTTGATTGGAAATATTTCTTTTCCGATGAACTCTTATATAATGACAAGCCGATAAAAAAACAGCTCAAAAATCAGGATATCAGGGACGGTCTGACCGCCTATAAAAACGCGCTTGCTAATCTGAACGGATACACTCCCGAGCTCGTGGAGAAAAGTATCCGCACGGTTGAATCCGCCGCCGGCCTGGACGAGGGAAAACTTAATCAACCCTTGCGCCTGGCGGCAAGCGGTACTAATTCAGGCGCCGATCTGTACCTTACCATGGCACTTATCGGTAAAGAAAAAATGTCGGCACGTATTGATGCGCTATGCAGATACTTTGACGAGAATCTGTCCTCCGGCAACTGATTACAAGGAATACAAATGTTTGGAATGAGAAAAAAGATAATGCCCGTATATACCTACGGGGCTCCGGTGCTGAAAGCTATTGCCGCGCCGGTGGAAAAAATAACCCCGGAAATACGGGAACTGGCGGACAGAATGATCGACACAATGTTCGCCTTCGACGGCATAGGTCTCGCTGCACCGCAGGTCGGTGTGAGCAAAAGAATCGTCGCTCTGGCGTTGCCGGCACAGTTGCCCGCCGATTATGAACCCTCTCCAGCAGAGGAATTATTGCTGCCAATGATGCCGATGGTGATCATCAATCCTCAGATAATTTCATATGGCAAAGACAAGTATATATCCGATGAAGGCTGTTTAAGTGTGCCGGATATCTATGCTCCGGTAGAGCGACCGCGGACAATTGTATTTCAAACCGAAATTATTGATTACGGCATTGTTACGGTTGAAGCCGGAGGTTTGCTGGCAAGGTGTATACAACATGAGATGGATCATTTAAACGGAACCTTGTTTGTTGAAAAGGTCGCTCCGGAAGCATATACTAAAATCGATGCCCGGGTAAGAACATTGATAGCCCGTGGAGCTCAAAACAACTATCAGAGACGTAAGTGATTATTACAACCATAGATTTTTTCAGAATATTAGCGTCGGTATGCCGTGAAACAACGATGTTTCCGATTCTGGCGCTGCTGCCGTTCCGGCGGGCATTGCTGCATTTGTTCATGCTGACGATTATGCTGGCGCTGTTTATTACCGCCTGCCGGATATATCCGGCTTTGGAACTCAGGGAAAAAATCATGTCAGGGCTGACTGAGGAATTCGGCACGATCAAGGCGTCGGAAGGCGGTTTCCTGCCGGAAATAGCTCCGGACAAACGCCGCTCCATGGAAATTCTGCCGACTTATCTGCTGAGTTATTTCCCCAGTAAGGAATTCACCTTGGCAGATATGCACATCGGAGATTTTTCACGCGGGGTACTGATGACGCCAGGATTTGTTACGCTCTGGATAAAGAAACCGGAAAGTGGTTTTGTGCTTATTCCAATAGTCTATTCCACTTCTATATTGAATCGGTTTTCATCGGACAGCCTGACGCCGGTAAACGGTGAGGTGATGATAGAAACCGTCAGAGAAATGTATGACACTGAAGGACCTTTTATTTTTGAAGACGTAAACAGCGTGGCGTCCTCTTTCACCATTTATTATATAGTGTTGAGGTACATGTTGGAATTCGCCCGGGCATTGTTCTGTGTGCTGGTGTTCAATACCCTGTTCACAGGCTGTTACTCCATCGGCGGCGGTGCCGCGATGGCGGGAATGACATACCGTAATCTGTGGATAATGGGCGTTTACGCTTCATTTCCGGCATTGATAATCGCTTCGTTTTTCCCGGCTTTTGATTTGCCATACTTCGACTACAGTACCGTATACTTGTTTGCTTTCCTGGGATATTTTATGTTTATCTTCAACAAAATTCAGCGGTTTACCATAAGCCGAATCGATATTATCGGCGGAAAAAAAGATGATGACGACGATGGAGAGAAACGCGATGATTAAAGCCGATCCCGGACATGAATTCTGCAAGATACAAAACTGGTATCCGGCGCTTGCCAATAATACCTTGCTGTGCAGTTTCGTCAAACTTCGCGACGAGGAAAAAACAGCCCTGAAAGCCGGAGACTCTGAAAATCCCGCGGGCAGAGAAGTCATCAAACGCATGTATGAACCTATGAAAACTTTTCGCGGCAACAGCTTTGTCTCTGTAGATATGGCGGCTCCTACTGATACCGAACGCTTTGAGGGCAAACGCGGTGCGGTATATTCCGCGAAAAGCGCCTGGAAATATCTCTGCGAAAGCAAAAAAATCCAAGCCTCCGCAAACGCCGGCGATGTTGATCATATTGTGATACGCCCTTTCAGGAGCATGAATCAGACCCGTGAATTCAGATTGTTCATCCACGGACGCGAACTCAAAGCGATGAGTCAATATTGGCTCATACGTCATTTTCGCCGCCTGGAGGGCATGAAACAGAAATATTGGGATCTGGCGGCGCGATTTGTCGAAAGCATCGCCTGGGTGCTGCCGGTGGACAATATCGTGATGGATATTTACATCACCTCCGCCAATGAAATAATCATCATCGACTTCAATCCCTGGGGAACTCCGACTAATCCGCTGTTATTTGGAAAATGGGACATCGACTGGTCGGCGACGCCGGGCATAAAACTCATGCCGCCACCCTTAAGAATCAATGGCGACATCAACGTATCATTTTAATTACCTCATAAATCCGGGCAGGGCTGTTTCATTCTAAATGATTTTTCTTTCAAATAAGTGGTATTTCCTACTACATTTCAGCTCGAAGGAACCATGGATAATGAAATTTAGTTAAGCGAAGCTAAAAGAAACCATAAATGCTAACAATCAAATATTTACAATTCAGAATGAAACACCCCTGCCAATGTCGGTTTTTCAGTTGACTTCTGAGTAAATCAAGGGTATATATACAAACAATGGATTCAATGGGGCGACATGCAATTGTAATACCAAATACCTTAGCGGTAAAAAACGGTAACCGTTAAGCTTGATTTTTTGAGCGCATGCCCTTGCGATTGAGACCATAGGTAGAAGTTTGCCACGCTTGGTGTTTTAAACTCAAGTGGGAAATAATTTAAGCAATTGAGCTTAAATCTAAGCTTAACGGTTACAAAAAACGGCACTAAAAAATTTTAAATGGATTTTATCAACAAGCAAAAAATACATTAATTTGAGCTTGAACAATGAAATTATACGCATCCTTCCCCAATACGTCCCCATGAAATTATACGCATCCGTCCCCAATGTGAAAACGGTCATTTGTCAACGTGAGAATAATTTAGTAAATAGCAATCAGGTTATAAATGACATTGGCAATGTAATAATATTCAAAAGCTATGGAAAAGCAATAGTTTTCCAATTGCATTTTAATGGTTTTTTGTATATATTCAGTTTAGAGAGTGGCGCTCAATTATTAATATCAAAATTTTATTGTTTTTAAATTATGTTTAAATCAGAAAAAAGTCTTGTCAATCTTTTTCAAAGAAAATCAAAATATTTTCTAAAAAAGATATTAAATAAAGATTCTAAGTATTTCTTCACTTTGCACGAGTTTGATAGTAATCATGGAATAGCAGATATTGTTATTGGTACTTATTGTCCTTATTTTGCAAACAGAGCAAATCGTCCTTACATAAATTCGAATTGGATTGTATATTTAAATAATCTTTCACTTCATCAGTCGTTTACCATTGATGAATACCTTAATAAATTTAATATATCCAAAACTACGGCTTATAAACATATTCAGGAATTCGCTGATGCAGGTTTCATTAAAACGACAACAGAAAATTATAAATTAATTAAAGAATATAAAACTGTTGTGAACAATGCTATTTCTATTGAAGCCAAATTAAAGAATTGGCAAAAAGCTCTTGAGCAAGCAAGACGCTATCAAAGATTTTCATTGCAAAGTTTTGTTTTGCTAGATAACCATTTTGTTTCGCCTAGCTTAAAAAACATTGAAACATTCAAGAAATACAATGTTGGATTAATGTCATTAAGTACAGATGAATTATTAGAAATCCATTTTATTCCCAAAATCAACAAATCACCACAAGATTGTCACATGAATTTTAAATTAAATGAAGAGGCGTATAAATACTTCATTAATAATTATCTTGAATCCACTTAGTCGCTCTAAACCAAGTTGGCAAATGGTCTCCAGTACAGTTTCTATCGAACCATAAAATTTCATTTGCGTCTAGTTCGTGGTAGTAATTATTGGCATCTTTTATTTTTTGCTTCAAATCATTAATCCTATCTGGAACAGGAAGACTTAATAATGATTTTATCTGTTCTGAAACCAAGATAAAGTAATGCATATATTGTTCCTTCTTAGTGAAGTGAGGAACAATTCTTTGATTAACATAATCATCAAAAATCTTTTCGGAATATTTAGTAGGTGTATAGATTTTTTCCCATAATTCAGGTTTGTCTTCTCTAATTGTATTAGCAGTGACAAATCTAATTGAATTCATTAATTTTGGAAAATATATTCTAGGCGCAGGACCTCTTTTTGTTCCTTCATTATCAAGGAATTTATCAATGTCAAATTTTCGGATGTTTTCAAAAGCTCCCATCGTAATGATATCTATATCCATACAGCAAAGCATTAATTCCTCAAGTCCTGTATAACCACAAATTATTTTCAGATCCGCACCTCTTAATTCTTTAATAAAAGAAAAATAACATATTAGTTTGTTATAATCACATATTTGCTTAGATACTTCATTAAAATTAATCATCAAATATATACCTGATATTTCAGGATAAGATGTTACCCAATTTAAAATAAGTTCTCTAAATCCTTCATCTTGAATAGTAGAAATTGATAAAGCAAGAGTTAAAAAGATATCTTTGTCTTTTATACCCCGTTCTTTTATAACTTCAACAAAAGGATTTACCGAAAATACTGATTGTTTTTCCGTGAATTTTGAAACCATTTCAGTGCGCTTCTCCCCGAAAGCTGGACAACTTGAATAGGTGTAAAAGGCTCCTAAATTAACAGAAACAGAAAATTAAAAAATGGAGTC
>JAFGXT010000257.1 GCA_016936495.1 Victivallales bacterium | reverse complement strand
GTCTTTCAGTGCGAGGGTATATTCCCGCGGTCTGAGAGATTCTACCATGTAATCAAATATGCCTTCAACCTGTTTCAGCAGGCGCTCCGGAATGGCAAGAGAAAAATGGAATAAATGATCTTTTCCTTCAATAAACACATTCCGTTGGAAAACAACAGTATTTTTCTGTTTCCATTTGAAAGACACCGACGCCGCTTTCATGCCGCCGATGCCGAAAGTGAGGCCGGAGATGATTTCAGCGTTGAAGTCTCTTCTCATGCGTGAGCTGATATCGGCGATTCCGGAAAGTGGATCAGCCTTGGATTTCATAGTTTCGAAATTGATAAGCATGACGTTTTTGAGGTCGGATAACTCCAGTCGCCCGCCGATTCGCGTAGCCTTAAGTCCAGTATATACATAAAACGAGCTTCCGCTGGCTTCGTCCTGGTAAATGACGTAATCGGAAGCCGGGAGTCCCCGGTCAACGATCGTGTCAGGGGCGGGAGCGGTTTCATCGCCCAATAACGATAACGCGGCTGGCAAGAGTATTAAAGCCGTTGCAAAGCACAGGTGACGTATGTTCTTTGAACATAACACTTTTAATGTCCTTTTTTCCGCTTATTGTCTTTTTTTTTGTTATTACTTGTTACTTCATTATAGGGGAAAGGCAGGAAGTTTATATTATCCTCGCCTATGGATTTTGCCAGACACGTACCGATGGTATTGACATAGCGGAAGCTGTCACTGCTGACGGCGGCAAGAAAGAGCATTGACGCGGCGTAGCGAAGTACGGTACAGGTGTCCCACACTTTATAGGAGCCGTCTTTGAGCGGGGAATGCATCCGCCAGCCGTCTTTGGGGTTGAGCACCCGTCTATCCGCATCGATAAGCCCGAAGTTTTCCAGTACCTGAACAAGTTTAAGTTCGATGTTTGAGTTTCTGCCGATTTCCTGAGCGATGGCGCAAAGGATAAGATCCGTGCCCGCGAACTCTTCAAGAACAGTGCCGAAGCAATAGTAATCGGGTTGAATGTCGTCGGAAGGCTGGGCGGAGAAGCCCATTTTTCTCATAAAATAGGCAATGCTTTCGATATTGACGAGATTATTTTTTGAAGCGGCTTCCTTGAGTTTATCCCATTCTTTCCAAAGGGCTTCACTGGTGTCGTTGTCGTACCACTGCAAATGTATTTCGATCAGACCTTCGATCATGCCAATGGAGCCGGATTTAAGTTTTTCGGCGAATGCGCGGCGGCGTCTGCGCAAAAACAAGATAGTCTCAAGCTGGTGTACTCTTTTGCGTATCAGCGTGTCGTCGGACTCTTGCAACTCGGGAAGGAGGTTTTCCAGTTCCGGTTCGTGTTCAAGCAATTCGGCCATAATCAAACTTGCCGCTTGTTGATTAGGTTCATCCAGCAGTTTGAGCAGACTGGAAAGTTGGGATTTATTCCTGGTCATTGCTGATGTTTTCCTTTTTGGGGAATTTTCCGCTAAGCGCGTCCCGTGCTATTTCTTTGGCGTCGTCGGGAAAGTCCATTTTTATCATCCACTGCAGGAATCCGGGGTTTTCCACCGCCGCCTGACGCAGGAACATGCCGGCATTTTTGCCGAATCCGATTACCGGATCACTTCCCGACCATTTGAATTTGCCGGTGCCGTCGATCCAGTCCGGGTCTTTCTGGTTGCAAAACTCATGCAGGGAATCCACGTCATCGGCGAGTTCGTCATATTTATCAAGCTGCCCCATGAACACTTCATAGGTAGCGAGGGTGTCGGCTTCCGCGCTGTGCGCGTCCTTTATTTCTTTGCCGCAGTAAAATTTATACGCGGCGGCGAGAGAACGCGGTTCCATCTGACAGAATATTTTAAAGGCGTCAAGCAATTTGCGTCCTTCCATGGGGAAAGTCAGTCCGACACGCTGAAACTCATTAATCAGCATCGGCACATCAAAACGGAGTATGTTATAGCCGCACAAATCGCAATCATTCAGGTATATCAACAGATTTTTTGCGAGCGATTTGAAGGTGGGCTCCTCAGCGACGTCTGCGTCATAGATACCATGCACCAGGGACGCACCTTCGGGAATGTGCATTTCCGGGTTGACTCTTCTGGTCTTGACTTCTCTTTCGCCATTTGGAAACAATTTGACCACAGATATTTCCACAATTCTGTCTATACTCAGATTTACGCCTGTGGTTTCAAGGTCGAAAAATACCAGCGGTCGCTTCAGTTTCAATTTCATCGGATACTCCTGTTTTTTAATAATATAGGCTAACTATACGCAAATGCAAAAAAAAGCGCGAAATCTTGAAAAATCAATTGCCGCAATGTAAGCTACAGTTAAAATTTATCAGGAGAAATTGATGAGAGCTGGTATTGTCGTCATGGTTTTGTTGTTGTTCGCCACGCTCGGCGTGATAGCTTCGCCTCCTGCCGGACCGGATGTTATTATCCCGGATGTGGATATATATAATGATACGGTAGGAAATGTGGCGGCGTTTGTCCGCGCCAGCACCGGAGCCTCGACCATGGTTAATTTCAGCAGGGCTCAGATGGAGGCACTGCCGCGAGTAGATTTAAAAATGAAAGCAATTCCGGCACGAGAGTTGCTGCGTTATGCCTGTATCGCCAGCGGGACGCATTTTGATATTAATGAAACCGGGATGATGATCGTCAGCCCTTTTCCTGTTATGCGTACAAAGCACTGGAAAGTAGATATTTACGGCAATGGTAGCACTCCAGAAAAACTAAAGGAATATTTCCAGTCAGGCGGAGTGGAATTTCCTGCCGACAGTGCCATATTCTATAATCGCGGCAAGCGCGTACTGACTGCCGTGAATACCGTTGAAAATCTCAGACGCATCGAACTCATAGCCATAAATCCTTTCAGCAAACGCAAGTTTCCAATAATCCACCTGAATAGAAGCGTGTATTCCATCGGCAACCCCCGTCTTCAGGAAAAACTTGGCAGGTTCACTTTCGGTCCCATGGTACTGGCAGATATGCCGTTGCGGGAATTGTTAAAGTTACTGCATCAGAGCAGCGTGGAGCAGGATAAGCATAAAATCGGCGTGAATTTTTTTCTGTATCCGCTGCCGGACAACGGTAATCCTAAACTTAATCTCAGCATCAACCGTATGTCAATGTCGGATCTATTAAAACATATCTGCTCCGCCACCGGATTGGAGCTGGTCTTTGATGACTTCGCGGTAGTGCTTCGGCAGCCGCCTGAGCCGGTTGCCGCTCCCGCCACGAAGGTCGACTTAAACATTAAAATAAATTCCCGCCGATAAAAGAAGAGAAAGTTTTACCGGAGGATTCTATAAGCATCACTTGTTTTTAATGTTTATCCGCTTCATTATCATGCCGTAATCCAGTCCATTTCTGACGTTGCCGAAGCCATCGTGCAGATCACTGTAAATTTCGTACAGCTTTTGATATGTGGACACGTTGTTATTTATCGGATGATAAACCTTTTCTTTGAAATGACAGAACCGTTTTTGCGCGTCTTCGACTGTGGCAAAGCGTCCGGTGTTGACCGCCGCAAAAATCGCGGCTCCAAGCGCACAAGTTTGAGAGGATGCCGAAATCAGCAATTTACGATTCAAGATGTCGGCATAAATCTGCATCAACAATGGAGATTTTTCAGCGATTCCACCACAACACACGATCTCATCAATGGCAATGTCATATTCCGCCAGACGGTCAAGAATTTTTCTGGCTCCAAATGCGGTCGCCTCAATCAAAGCCAGATAAATATCGACCGGGGTGGTCTTCAGCGTCATGCCCAGCAATAAACCACTAAGCTGCTGATCGCAAAGGACATTCCGGTTGCCATTGTGCCAATCCAAAGCAATAAGCCCATGTTGACCGGGATACTGTTGCTCAGCTTCGGCTTCAAGTGTCGCAAAACGTTCATGTCCGGCGCCACAAATATCAGAGACAAACCAGTTGAAGATATCTCCGACCGCCGCCTGTCCGGCTTCAATTCCAACGTATCCGGGCAATACCGATCCCTGGACTTGCCCGCATATACCGGGAATATCCGCTAAAATTCCATTTGATGGAACAGTGATGATGTCACAGCTTGAGGTTCCAATAATCTTGACCATTCGACCAGTGCCGATACCGGCGCCGACAGCTCCGGCATGAGCGTCAATAATTCCTGCGGCAATCTGCGCTTCTCCCCGAAAGCTGGACAACTTGAATAGGTGTAAAAGGCTCCTAAATTAACAGAAACAGAAAATTAAAAAATGGAGTC
>JAFGXT010000256.1 GCA_016936495.1 Victivallales bacterium | reverse complement strand
GCGCCGCGGATTCGGTGTCGTCCGGAACTTTCGGCGGCGGTATGCGTTCGACGATTGCCTCAAGCAGTTCCGGTACTCCCGAGCCGTCTTTACCGCTGACCATCAGCGCTTCTTCGCGCGGTATTGCCAGGATTTCCTCCATTTGCTCAAAGCATAATTCCAGATTTGCTGCTGGAAGGTCGATTTTGTTTATCAGCGGAATGATAGGCAGTTTTTGTTTGTGTGCCAGATTCACGTTGGCGACGGTCTGAGCCTGAACCCCCTGGGTGGCGTCGATCAGCAACAGTGCCCCTTCGCAGGCGGCAAGTGAACGGCTGACTTCGTAGGAGAAATCCACATGCCCGGGAGTGTCGATCAGATTGAATTCATATTCATTGCCGTCCTGGGCATCATAAAACATCTGTACCGGATGAGATTTTATGGTGATCCCGCGTTCCCGCTCCAGATCCATGTTGTCGAGCAACTGCTCCTGCTGGTCTCGTTCGCTGACTGTTTTTGTAATTTCCATCAAGCGGTCGGCTAGAGTTGATTTGCCATGGTCGATATGTGCGATAATCGAAAAGTTTCTTATGTGTTTGATTTGCGTCATTACTGTAAATAACCTGATACTGAATATTTGTTTATGAAATACATCGTGCTACTCTACTACTGACCCCGGTATTTCACCGGCGGTCTCCAGAGCTGATAATCTAGCTCATATTCAGGCTCTTCGCAACAAGATATGTATAAAGAGACGGTAAAAATAATAAAAATACTCTGTAAATGCTGTTTTTTAGGTTAATTTTACTTGTAAACAGTGCCGGTATTGAATATAGTTTCGTCTGTAATTTGATAATAGTCAAAGAGGTGTGTTTTCTGTGAAAGAAAGTAAAACGATGAATGCCGGTCAGCAGCGGATTGGAAAATATGAGTAGAAAAAGTTTTTTATTTTTGCAATGCTGGCTTCTAATGTTAGTGTTTTGTGGTATTTTTTCTCCATATGCGTATGCTTTGGAACCTGACGGCGGTGTGGCTGATGAAGTTATTTTTTCTCAGAGTGAAAAAGAATGGATCGCCCGGCATGGCAATATCAGTCTCGGCGTGGCGGAAAATGACTATCCTTATGAGCGTCTGGTGATCTCTCTTGGTGGCGACAGGCATTATGAGGGAATCGTCTCGGATTATGTCAAATATATCAATCGTGTTACCGGACTTAAGATGTATCCTTCCCGCGCTTTGTCCTGGGAGGTTACTTTGCAGGCTCTCGAATTGGGGGAGGTGGATGTGCTGCCTATGGTGGTCCGGACACCGGAGTTGGAAAAACATCTGCTTTTTTCTCAACCTTATATGCGCTTGAAACTTGGAATCGTCGCCATCAACGGCGGCAGCGTCCGTACTCCTGATGATATTCGTGGAAAAACTATAGCAACTGTGAAAAATTACGCCTACGAATATTTGCTTAAAGATGATTTTTCCACGTCCGTATTTTTGCTGTTCGATAATGCGGAAGATGCTTTGCGGGCGGTGGCGTCCGGGCGGGCCGACGCTTATGCCGGTGATTTCGCCGCTACAGGGTTTCTGCTCAATCGCCTGGGGCTGGATAATTTAAAACTGATAGGCGCAACTCCATATGAAATAGATATATGTTTCGGCGTGCGTAAAGACTGGCCGGAGTTGACGGGTATTATTGATAAGGCGCTTGATTCAATGGGCAACCGACGGAAAAGTCATTCTTTCCGCTACTGGACGCGTGGGGGAATCTCCAGACGCGCAAATACAACTGACTGGTCGTTTGTATGGGAGGTCGCCAGTGGCGGATTGGTGGGGGTGCTGCTGTTGGTTATGGTCTTTATACTGTGGAACCGCAGCCTTGGTCGTGAGATTGTGGAACGGCGCAAGGCGGAAGTGCAGTTGCGCAATAATATACAACTGCTTGAGACTTTGTTTGACACTATTCCCGGCCCGGTGTTTTATGTGGGAATCAATGGTGATTTTCTAGGATGCAATAAGGCGTTTTGCGATGATATAACCGGTGTATCCCGCGAGGAGATGAAAGATAAAAGTATTTATGAAGTCATCGCACGGGAAAATGGCGAAAAAGTTACCTTGTTGCAAAATCACACTTCTCAGCTTATCCAGCATCCCGGAGTTCAGACTTTTGACGTTGATCTGGTCTGTACCGATGGCTCCGTCAGGGATTTCAGTGTTTTCTCCGCCACATTTAGACGCAATGGACGCGAAAGCGGCATCATTAATCTGATGCTTGACGTGAGCGATAAGAAAAAGGTCGAAAAAGAATTGCTTCTAGCTAAGAATGCAGCTGAAGCCGCAACCAATGCCAAGAGTAATTTCGTGGCGAATATGAGCCATGAACTGAGAACTCCGCTTAACGCGGTTATCGGAATATCTCACTTGATTATGCAGACGGAACTGACGGATAAACAGCATAACTATCTGGAGAAGATCGATTCCGCTTCCCGTCACCTCCTTGGTGTCATCAACGATATTCTGGATTTCTCCAAGATTGAGGCCGGTAAAATGAACATTGAAGCGATTGATTTCAATATCAAAAAGCTTTGTCAGGACATTAACGATATGTTTGCCGCCAAAGCCAGAGAAAAGGATCTGAAGCTTTCATTCTGCATCAGTCCGCGCATTCCCCGTAAACTCAAAGGCGACCCGCTGCGCCTCAAGCAGATACTTATAAATCTCGTCAGCAATGCCATTAAATTCACTAATCACGGCGAAGTAGTCCTGCTGGTCGAGCCCGGACGTAAGCGAGGCAGAAAACTTAAGGTCAAATTTACGGTTCAGGATACCGGTATCGGCATGAGTGAAGAACAGGTGGAAATGTTGTTTGTGCCTTTTACTCAGGCTGACGATTCCATGACCCGGAAGTTCGGCGGAACTGGACTTGGTCTGGTTATAACTAAAAGCCTTATTGAAATAATGAACGGCACTCTCGAGGTCGAAAGCACCTTGAATATCGGCAGTTCTTTTTCCTTCGACGTAGAGCTCGAAGCCGATATGAACGATCAGGAAGCCACTGATACCTCTACCGTCATTCCCCTTAACAGGATTACGGTGAAAAATAAAAATCTGGAGAAACTTCGCAAGATACAGGGCGCTAAAGTCCTGCTGGTCGAGGATAACGCGATCAACCGTCAGGTTGCGATGGAAATGCTTATTCAAGTAGGAATGAGCGTGGAAACGGCGGAAAACGGACAGGAGGCGGTCGAACAGATCGTCGAAGGCGGTCAGCAGTATGATGCCGTGTTCATGGACGTCCAGATGCCGGTGATGGACGGTTATAAGGCTACTGAGCTGATACGCGAGATAAACACTCAACTGCCGATTATCGCTCTGACCGCTCATGTTATGCCTGCCGCCATAAAACGTTGCTTGCAGTCCGGCATGAATGATCATCTTAATAAGCCGCTAAACCCTGAATTGCTTTATTCCACTTTGCTGAAATGGATCAAGCCTGGACAGCGTGTGTTTGCCAAACCGACGGTTAATACTGATACGGAAAAATCTCAGGCAAAGCCGGAGTTGTGTGATATGCCAGGATTAAACATCAGCGCGGCGCTCGAGCCAGTCGAAGGCGATACCGCGTTGATGAAGCAATTGCTTGATACCTTCCGTAAGGATTTCGGTAACGAGGGTGTTTCATTGTTAAAAAGTTTGGAAAATAACGATTGGGACTCACTTAAGAACGCGCTTCATAAACTCAAGGGATCAGCTTCATATATCGGTGCAGAAGAGATAAGAGATTCCGCGGCGGATCTGGAGGAAAAACTTATCAACGGACATACTGTTTCCAAGGCGGAACTTAATGTGTTGATCGGGAATATCTCTCTGGTTGTTGATTCGATCGCTATACTTATTGGAAAGCCCACCGTGGCACATTGACCACGATGGCTTTCAGGCGGGAGCTTATTGCTTGATGCTGCTGATCATCGCGCTCATACTATGTGTAGCGCCGGGTTTTATCGTTAACGCGTTCTTTCTGACGTTGGCAGTTTCCACGCATAACATTCCAGGATATTCCCTGTCGCCGAAGTCCGGCATGCGTTGCGACTTGGCTATCCACGGATTCCACATTACCGCCGAGCGGCTGTTGGAGCGCAGGTTGATGATCTTGCGGGATTTGCCCGGGTCGTGGATGACGGATTCCGGCGCGGGATCATGATAGATACGGTCGGTTTCGGCGTTGAATGTGATGTCGCCTTGCTGTACCTCTTCGGTGCAGGTCAGAGTGTCGGTATAGGCGCAGCCATCAAAGCCGCTGACGCGAATATTGCTGATGTCGCTGATGTTGAAATAAGTATGCAATGCTTCGGCAATACTGAAATCGGCGCTGCCGGTATTGGTGGTAGTCAGTTCCAGTTTAAGTTCTTTACCGATGCTTACCCGATAAAGTAGTTCAAAGTCGTTAGACCAATATTTCTTGCTATAGTCCCCGCTGGTGAGTTTCAGTTCCACAATTGTACTTTCCAGGGTTTCGGACGCCGAGTTGAATTCCCAGTCGGCTAGGCGTGCCAGGCCGTGAGCGGGCAGACTTTCATCTTGCGGGTGTGCTCCAAACCAGGGCCAGCATAGAGGAACGCCGCCGCGCAACGGTTTGCCTTTTTTGCGATACGATTCTGTACTCATCCATAGGATATCCTCTTCTCCTGCCGGGGTGAAACTCATTACATGCGCGCCGTAAAGGCATATACTGCCGGACGCATGGGCATTGCAGACGTTGATGTGGATCATTCCATCCTCGTGTTCACTGAAGTTGATGGAGGAAATGTGTTGATATTGGTTCCGGAGTTCATTCAGATTCATTGTTTTTTCCGTTTGTTTAGTGTGCTTGTAAATAAAAAAACCCGCCTTTTTACAGGCGGGCTACTGTTACATTATGTCATGCGTCAGAAATTCGGCAACGCTTCGTCGTTATAGAAGAAGTTATAAGCGTTTTCATCTCTGGAAATAATCCATTCCGGACGCATTATCGGACCGTATCCCCAGCCGGTGTCATATTCGTCATCAGGGCATCCGGGCAGCGGAATCAGGAACGTTACAACTTCGGTCGCGCCCACGGCTATGCGTGCCACGGTATAACCGATACCTTGAAATACTCCATAAGTAATTCCGGCGATTTCACCCTCTTCGCGGGCGATCAGTACAGGTTGTTTAATCAGTTCAAGTCCACCGAAAGCGATGTTGGATACCCCGCGTCCGAGTTTCTTAAAAGGATTTCCAGCAAAGGATTCAACTGAAAACATTAATGTGCCAATGATCATCCCGGCGAGCAGAAACTTATTGAAATATCTCATCAAACCTTCCTTTATTTAACTGTTTGCCTTGTTGTTTGATTTCTCCTTTCCCCTCTCTATTATCAAGAAAAGTGTAGAAATATCGCATAAAACTTCCAACTATAGCCGTATTGTGATAAAAAATCAAGAGAATTTATTGTTAAAAATCATAAATGTTTTGGATTTTAATGCAAACATGATGTAAATTCATTTTTTGTTGATAAATAGGTATTAATTAAGGGAAAAATAATTATAATGAGTGGAAAAAAATCAGATACACGGTTCGATAAGCTTACTTTGCTTAAAAAATCGGAAAACAACTATCCGGATTCACCGGCACAGGCGCGCCTGGAAGTCTTTCAAAACTTGTATTCGGACAGAAATTACGAAATAGTCTTTGACTGCCCGGAGTACACCTCTTTGTGTCCGGTTACAAATCAACCGGATTTTGGACATATCACGCTTACTTATATTCCCGATGAATACTGTGTGGAGAGTAAATCTCTGAAACTTTTCCTGTTCGCTCAAAGAAATCACAATACCTTTCATGAGGAAGCGGTCAACTCTATTCTTAACGCTGTGGTCGAGGCTTGTTCACCACGCTGGGCTGAGGTTAATGGCAAATTCCGCCCCCGGGGAGGCATCGCCATCAATGTAACCGCCGCGACCGGCATCAAGCCGGAACTCGGCTTTATTAAAAATACAAAAAAATAAAAGAGAAGTATTATAATGCCGGATAAATTTAAATTTGTTGAGAACGGGAGTATCACTACTCCGGCCGGATTTTCCGCCGCCGGAATCACTTGCGGTCTGAAAAAGAGCGGAAATCCTGATATGGCGCTGATTGTGTCTGACGTACCTGCCGCTTTTTCCGGGGCTTTCACCATCTGTAAATTCGCCGCCGCCCCGGTGCAGCTTTGCAAGGAACGCGTGTTGAAACAGGATAAAATCCGCGCGGTCATCATTAACAGCGGCAATGCCAACGCCTGTACCGGAAAACAGGGTTATGAGGATGCTGTGAAAATGTGCGGACTTACCGCCGCCGGATTGAGTATTTCGCCTGACGAGGTCATGGTGTCCTCTACCGGGCGTATCGGCGTGCATATGCCGATGAATATTATTTCAGCAGGAATCGACAAAGCGGCGAAAGCACTTGATCCCGATGGTGGAATTACCGCCGCCAAAGCCATAATGACCACCGATACCGTGCCTAAATACGCCGCAGTGTCTGTTGAGCTCAGCGGTGGCGTTGTATCCATAGGTGGTATTACTAAAGGCGCGGGGATGATCGACCCGAATATCACTGTGCCGCACGCCACTATGCTTGCTTATGTTACCACCGACGCGGATATTGATAATAAACTGCTGGCGGAATTTCTCGGCAAAGGCGCGGAGTATTCTTTTAACCGCATCAATATTGATGGTGATATGAGCACTAATGACAGCCTGATAATCATGGCGAACGGTGTTTCCGGTGTGAAAGTCACTCCGGGGTCGGAAGACGCTGAAATTTTTTATCAGGCACTGCAGCAACTTCTCCAGGAACTGGCAAAGAAGATGGTGCGCGATGGTGAAGGTGTTACTAAGTTTGTTACCGTCAACGTTAGCGGCGCGGCTTCCGCCGCGGACGCCCGCATGTGTGCCGAAGCCGTGTGCAATTCTCTGTTGTGCAAAACCGCCTGGTTCGGTTGCGATCCCAACTGGGGCAGGGTCATCGCCGCGATCGGCTATTCCGGTGCGGATTTTAAACCGGAAAACGTTAAACTTGATTATGACGATATGCCGGTGGTGCGTGATGGACAGGATGCGGGTACGCCAGAAGCCGTGCTTGCGCAACTGCTCCCAAAAGGCGAGTTTACTGTAAGTATCGACCTGGGCGCAGGGAATTACGATTATCAGATGTGGACTAACGACGTCAGTTATGAGTACGTCAAGATCAACGCGGAATACCATACTTAATTTTTAATAAACATAAGGTGTACAATGAAAGATCTGATCAATAAAGCGGCTACTCTCATTGAGGCTCTTCCCTATATACAGCGTTTTAAAGACGCCTTGGTCGTGGTCAAATTTGGCGGCAGCGCGATGGAAGACCCCGAGCTTACCGCCAATACTATGCGGGATATTGTGCTGATGGAAGCCATCGGCATGAAGCCGGTAGTTGTTCACGGCGGCGGCAAGGCGATTACCGCCAGACTTGCGGAACTGAATATCGAAACAAAATTTGTCCATGGTCTGCGTCATACCTGCGAGCAGACCGTCAAAGTGGTCGATGACGTATTGCATTCAAATGTAAACAAAAGTCTGCTGGACGGGGTGCGTGAAGCAGGCGGAAATGCCGTCATGGTTTCCGGCAAAGACATACTCAGGGCGGAAAAGATGCATTCGATCAATCCGGAAAACGGTGAGCCGGTGGACGTTGGTTATGTCGGTAATATCGTCAGCGTGGATACTTCCCCCATATTGGCGGCGCTGGCGCAGAATCTGATTCCGGTAATCACGCCGCTGGGGACGGACGCGAAAGGGCAGGTGTATAACATTAATGCCGACATTGCGGCGTGTAAGATCGCCAAAGCGCTTAAATCCAGAAAACTCGTATTCCTGAGCGATGTACCCGGCATTCTGCGCGATCATACCGATGAATCAACACTCATTCCGACTATAAAAGTTAGTGAAGTGGAAAAACTCATTGCCGACAAAGTCATAAGCGGCGGCATGATCCCCAAGATCAGAAGCTCTATTCATGCTCTGGAAGCGGGAACCAATAAAGTTCATATGATCGACGGCAGGGTGAAACATTCTCTGTTGCTGGAAATATTCACCGATGAAGGTATCGGTACCCAGATAATCAAAGGTTGAAAAATATTTCAGTGCGATGTTAAACTCAAGCCGGAAAGTCATGTCTATGATTTTCCGGCTTTGTGTTGATACAATCCAGATTAAATCGCCACATCTTCCTCTGCCAGTGAACATGCTTTGCGATGAGCGGAAAACAGTGCCATCCCCAAGGCCAGCGGCCCTATACGACCTAGAAACATCAGACTTATAATCAATATCTTGCCGGGCGTTGAAAGATCACTGGTTATACCGCAACTCAATCCTACCGTTCCTAGAGCAGATGCGCATTCGAACATCAAAGCGGTGAGAGAATGACTTTCTGTAAGCGTTATCAGAAATATGCCGACGCCAAGTGTAAATAAATAAAACATCATACTTGCAGTAGCTGCTTTTAGCCGTGAATCAGGAATCGACCGGCCGGCAAATCGTGCCTCATTATCGCGACGCAATACACTTATCATTACAGCCCATAGTGCGGTTACGCATGTGGTTTTTACTCCGCCACCGGTTCCCGAAGGCGAGGCTCCGATAATCATGGCAATTGTAAGCAGAAACAGCGAGCTGGAAGATAGTGTGCCAATTGGAACTGTATTGAATCCAACCGTTGTGCTGGCGGTCATTATCTGAAATAAAGATGTGGAAATTCTTTCCATTACAGGCAAATGGGCTATGGATGATTCTTCCAGCGTCAATATAATTGTTCCAGATATAGAAATAATAATCGTACACCACAAAATAATTTTGGAGGTCAGCGTCATCCCCTTCTTGTGTCCTGTCATCCATTCCCACCAGTCACTCATTACGATAAAGCCTATGGCTCCCGTATAGCTGAGGATCATGATAATCGCAGTGAACCAGAAATTTCCGCGAAACCCCTCAAAACTGCTGTCAATCAAACTGAAGCCGGCGGTACAGAATGCTGAAATGCTATGAAATATCGCTTGCCACCATGCCATTTCAAAACCGTATGAGCGGAAAAATGGATACAATGCGATTGCCCCCAAAGCCTCAATCACAAGAGTAAACAGCGCTATGGTAATTAAAAAACGTTTCAGATCAAATCCTGTCGGCATAGACAGTACGGATGTGGCTACTCCACGGCGAAATGAGGAAATGTTTCCAGATACCGCCAGAGCAATAAAGGAGCCGAAAGTCATATAACCCAGCCCCCCGGCCTGAATTAAAATGAGAACTACCAGTTGTCCGCCGAAAGAATAGTCTCCTCCAGTGCTCACGGTGGATAACCCGGTGGTGGAAACCGCCGATACTGCCGTGAATAAACAATCCAATGCACCTGCTGACGTCGTTTTACTATGACACCAGGGGAGCATCAATAAACCGGCGCCCAGCAACATATAGAGAGCATATCCCGCGGGCACGATTCGTTCGGGAGCCTTCCAATTGACTTTTTTTAACTTTTTATAAACGTTGACAAACATTGCAATAACCCTCCGTGACGCCATGCCGTCTTTTCAGCATTGCGTCCATAAGTAGATGACGGAGTGAAAGTGTCCGACGGTAATAAATGCCGAAGCGGGCAGACTCACTCTTCCAAATGCCGACGAGGTTAGCTGACGGGCTTGACTATGGAAGTAGTCCTGTAAATCTGTTGCCAGATCCCATGCGCCCCGCCCCGCAGTCCATTATGACCACGGGATTTCGGGTCCCCCGTACCATTCCGTCCGCGGACTGGTTTAGGCGGTGAATTGAACAAACCATATAACGTCAGCATCTGTTTGTCAATACCACTTCGCGTAAAATTTCACGCCTCTTCTATATGAGCACCGATTGATTGCAGTTTGCTTACGATGTTCTCGTAACCTCTGGCGATCATTCCGGTGTTCATTATAATACTTTTGCCTCTGGCGCACAGCCCGGCGATGATGATGGCCATTCCGGCTCTTATGTCGGGACTGGACAAAGTCGTGCCCCGCAACTGCGCCGGACCGCTGATGACCGCGCGATGAGGATCGCAAACTATGATGTTGGCGCCCATACTGATCAGACGGTCGACAAAATACATCCGGCTCTCAAACATTTTTTCAAAGAACAGCACCGTGCCTTCCGCCTGCGACGCCGCGACAATGGTACAACTCATCATGTCGCTGGGGAACTGCGGCCAGGGGCCGTCGGATATGACCGGAATGGAGTTGCCGAAATCTTTTTTTATCACCATATGTTGACCGCCCGGAATGAATATACGTTCCGGTTCAAGTTCAAAATGCAATCCTAGACGTTCGAACCCCCTGCGGGTCATCCAGAAATGACGCGATACTATACCGTTTATCTCCAGCTCCCCTCCGGTCGCCGCCGCCAGGGCTATGTAACTTCCAGCCTCGATATGATCGCTCACCACATTGTGTTCCGCGCCGTGGAGCTTATCCACGCCCCGGATATGAATGGTATTGCTGCCGCCGCCGCTGATGTTGGCGCCCATTTTAGTGAGCAGTTCGATCAAATCGGTAACATGAGGTTCGGAAGCGGCGTTGCGGATGATGGTCTCCCCTTCGGCGACGGTCGCGGCTATCAATAACTGTTCGGTGGCGGTAACGCTGGCTTCGTCCAGAAACAGATCTTTGCCTTTGAAACGTTTGCGCGAAGTCATGCGAAAAGGCACATCCGAGCTGTCGATTTCCGCGCCCAGCGAGCTGAGACCGTAAAAATGCCCGTCCAAACGCCGCCGACCTATGACGTCGCCACCGGGAGGCCATAGACTAGCCTTGCCGCACCGAGCCAGCAGTGGAGACGCGAACAGCAATGAAGTACGAATGCGCGAAGACAGATCATGAGGTATTTCAGTGGTCTTTATGTCGCTGCTTTTGATTCTGATGGTGTTACCAGTGAAATCCACTTCCGCGCCGAGATTCCGGGCGATTATCAGCATGACTTCCACGTCGATAATGTTCGGGACGTTGTGCAGTATGACCTCTTCGTCCGTAAGTAAGCTTGCGGCGATCATCGGCAGGACCGCGTTTTTATTGCCTGATACCTTTATGCTGCCTTTAAGCGACTGTCCGCCGTTGATGATTATACTATCCATGTGCACCTTCCCGTTATGTTTGGTATAAAAATGACACAAGTTACCATGAAAATCAAGCAGTGAACAATATATTTAGTCGTCATAATAATCACCGTTTAGTGTTGTCCAGCGCTTGCATTTATCCTTGTCGGGATATTAAATATAATATGTACAACACAAGGCGGCGCATGGATACAGTGGACAAATTGAATATTCTTTCTACGGATTCCCAGTACGATCTTGCCTGCGCCTGCGGTACCCGTAAAGGCGACGATCATCGGAAGCGCGGCGAGGACGGGCACTGGTTGTATCCGGTACCGCTGGCGCGCGGCGGATACGGTATAATGCTCAAGACTTTATTGTCTAACGCCTGCTCCAGTGATTGCCGTTACTGTCCCTTGCGTAGTGAATCCAATGTACGCAGGTGTTCGCTGTCGCCGGAGGAAACGGCAAAAGTGTTCATGGATTTCCTGCGACGTAAAAAACTCATCGGATTATTTCTCAGCTCCGGCGTCATCGGCACTCCCGATATTACCATGAGCAAACTTAACGCGGTGGCGGAGATATTACGTAAAAAATACCAATATCGGGGCTATATTCACCTGAAAATAATCCCGGGAGCTTCGGCGGCGGCGATTGAACATTCCCTTAGTCTGGCGTC
>JAFGXT010000255.1 GCA_016936495.1 Victivallales bacterium | reverse complement strand
GATTTTCCACCAAAGGAACATCGGCATTTCTGGGATCACTTCTGGGCATAAGCACCAGTTGCGCTTTGGCGGTGGTGGCGACTTATTGGATGCGAATTGACGGGGCGGTGATGCCGTATTCCCTGCCGCTGTATTACGCCGGATTTGAGTATCTCAATCTTACTAACATATATTTCGCATGTATTTATCTGGCATCGTCTGGAGCGATGATGGATCTTGCCATGGACGTGGCGGCGGGTATGAAAGAACTTATTGACCACCGTCCCGATATTTCCCGGCGTAAGCTGATGCTGGCTGGCTTCCGTATCGGACAGATGGTGGTGGGAACAATGACCACTACCTTGCTGCTGGCTTATTCCGGCGGCTATCTTACTATGATTATGACTTTTACCGCCGAGGGCGTGAGCATCGGGGATTTTTTGAATTGTCCTTATGTCGCCGCGGAAGTAACCCGGACGCTGGTAGGCAGCATCGGGCTTGTACTGGTGGCGCCATTCACCGCGATAGTAGCGGCGTTTATTCTCCGCCCCGACCCTTCCACCAGCCTGCTGGATGGCGACGACGCCGTGATATAAAAAAACCGGAGACATATAATAGTCTCCGGTTGAATCTGTTTTAAGCGTGTGACAAAAGCTTACGCGTAGCTGAAACAGAATGCCACGTTGGCTCTGACCGTTATCTTGATTTTGGATATGACTTCATCCGGCACTTTGACATTGGTCTTTATCACTGCCAGAGAGCGGTTGCTTTTCAGATCCTGCGGCGCTCTCAGGTCAATGATGTTGATGCTCTTATCGCCCAGGATACTTGCAATCTTACCGATTACGCCCGGTTCGTCGGTATATTCCACAAATAGAGTATGACCGGTGGGCTCAAGATAGAGTTTGTCGAAGTTATTCAACCTGGCGATCATCAGGTTGTTTTCCGCTATGGTGCCGCGTACGCTTACCTGAGTTATGTTATCGCTGCCTTCAAATAAGTCAATGGTCATGGATTCGCCGTAGTTCTTGGCTTCGTTGGCTTCGCGGTTCTTGTAATCAATGCCGCGGGATTCCAGAAAACTCCTGGCGTCCTGTGAGTCCAGATATGGATCGAACTCATTGGAGATACCGGCGGTGATTGGCGCAAGCATCCATTCCGCATAGGGCTTGAGATTGCCGTAGAAGCTGGTCTCGACTTTGTGAGGGGGGCGGTTTTCGCCCAGATAGTGCCGTGCCAGAGAGGTGATGGCATACGCAAGACTCTGGTACTGTTCGTCCAGGCCATCGGGCACACCTTTGTTGACTACGCAGTTGGTAACGCCTTTTTCAAAATAGGCTATGGTCTGTTCAGCAGAGCGCATCGCCGCGTTGAAGTTGGCTTCCACGGTGCTGGCTCCCAGATGGGGCAGCATCAGGTCGGCAATGTCGGCGCAGGTCTTTTCGCCTTCGGCGTCTTTGGGGTAAACGTCGTTGCAGAAATATATGCGTTTATTTTTCCTGGCTTCGCGCAGGTCGTTTTCATTAATGACCCCGGCGCGGGCACAGTTGATGATCATGGCACCATTTTTCATCATGTCAAAAAGACGTTTGTTGACCATGCCTTTAGTATCATCATTTTCGGGGACGTGCAATGAAATGAAATCCGCTTTGGAAAATATTTCTTCAACTGAGCAGAGTTCAACGTTGAGCTGTTTTGCCAAAGTTGCGGAAATGACCGGGTCGAACGCCATGATCTTCATGTCAAAGCCATTAAGACGCTTGACCAGCAGGCGACCGATGTTACCCAGCCCGATTATGCCCATAGTTTTGCCGGTAAGCTCAAAGCCCATCATATCTTTTTTCGCCCATTGTCCGGCGCGCGTGGTAATGTCGCCTTTGACAATATGTCTTGCCGCGGCCAGCATCATCGCCACAACTTCCTCCGCGACGGCGTTTGAATTAGCCCCCGGAGTATTCATCACGTCCACGTGCTTGCGACGGGCATATTTTGTGTCGATGGTGTTGTAACCCGCTCCGGCACGGACGACCAGACGCAGTTCAGGCAGCGAATCTATAGTTTCAGATGTAACTTTTTCACTTCTTACAATCAACACTTTAGTGTCAGGATTTTCAGCAACGAGCTGCTCCAGTGCTTTATCCGCGTCCTGTACCACTTCATAACCATTGTCCGTCAGCAGTTTTGCCGCGGCCTTATCAAGTTTTGTTGGAATTAATACTTTCACGGTTGTTTCCTTCTGTTGTTATTAAGGATATATCAGTTTTTTATGTTTTTATTTACAATTTTTTTTAACCCGTTACTCACTTGTTAAAATATAGATTATAGTGCATTAAATGCGCATTTCAATATGTATTTTATGAATTTTGATGTATATTTGAAGCTTTAATAAATAATTGATTGCAAAAATACGGTGTTTTATGATTGCTGAAAACAAGGTGGAAAGTATCGTCTGGCTGGATGAGATCGACTCTACCAATAAATACGCGCTGGAGCGCTTTGAGGAGCTTCAGGACGGCGCTCTTGTATGCGCCATGTCCCAGACTGCAGGCAGGGGACGGCATCAGCGGGTATGGCAGTCTCCCCCCGGAGAGAATGTCTACGCCTCCTTTGTGGTGAAAAATTTTCCTGACCCCATCCATCGGGCTTCCTGGATAGGGTCGCTGGCGGTTCTGGATACCTTTGCGGAACTTTTGCCGGATCTTGATGTGTGGCTTAAATGGCCCAACGATGTTTATTGTCGAGAAAGAAAAATCGCCGGTCTGTTATGCGAAGGCTATGCCCGTGGCGAATGCCGTGGCGTAGTGATCGGCATGGGAGTT
>JAFGXT010000254.1 GCA_016936495.1 Victivallales bacterium | reverse complement strand
CGACTCCATTTTTTAATTTTCTGTTTCTGTTAATTTAGGAGCCTTTTACACCTATTCAAGTTGTCCAGCTTTCGGGGAGAAGCGCATTGCGACCCGGTTTTATTTTTCCAGGGTGTGCCTGAACCGGTATTCAAAGGGTTTGATCCCGGCGTAACGTTCAAAAATACGGGAAAAATAGGCGGCGTCGCGAAAACCGCACATCCAGGCGATCTCGGCAATAGATTTATTGGTGCTCAGCAGCATGTTTTCGGCGCGCTCAACGCGTATCCGGTTCATATAGGTCTTAAGCGGTTCTCCTGTGTGCTGACGGAACAATCCCGACAGATAATTGGCGGACAGACCCACGCGACGCGCCAGTTCGCTCACTGTCGGCATGTCGGGAGGAGGATTCCAGCTTATCAGTGCCTTGACCATATCAACCTTGTAATGTCCCTCCTGAGCGCTTTGCGCAACGCGTGCCTGCCTGGATACTTCCAAATCATCTCTGAACATAGCGGTCATAGCCTGAAGCGTCCGTAGCAACAGCAATTTATTTTCATGTACGACATGTTCTGCATTTTTCGCCAGTTCCCAATAAAGTTTATAGCGCGAAGTCTTTACGTGCTCTACTGAAACCGGATCTGGCTTCCAGCTGGGGTGTCTGGGACGATGACTTTCGGCAATATGTATAGTCAGAGAACTGGCGCTCAGAATCGCGAGCAGATTGCGAAATCTGCGTCCATCTTCATTGAACGCGTATTCCTTATGCGGGGAACCGGGAGGGACAATAATGACGTCGCCGGGATGAATAACGATATTTTCATGTGGAAATACGAAACGGCACCCGCCGTCTATTTGAAAAAATATCTCATAACTGGTATGAAATATAAATCCGGGAAGATTTTCCCAACAGCTTTCCGGGTGTGGACGGAAAATCATTGTTTTATCAGTATTTTCTCTGCATGAAAACTCTTTCAAGGTTTTTAGCATCAGTATTGAATAGTCCATATCATCCATTTTAAGCTCAATAGTTACATTGTTGCGCTATTTGTTTAAAAATATGAGATTTGTCATATTAATCATAAAAAAGTTATATCTTCAGGAGTAGAAAATCAAGCTCCCGCCGTTTAAAATTATATAACAAGCAACTTATAATAGAATTCAGGAGATAATAAGATGTACAGTGATAAATCGTTTCGTTTGGCTCCGGGCTTGCCGGAGAACACCTTTTCAAGCGGCAAAGTCAGAATCCAGTTCATCAGTAGCCGAATGGTGCGTTTTGAATGGCAGGAGCAAGGACACTTTGAAGACCGGCAGACGCTGGCGGTAGTAAACCGTCAGGACAAACCGGTGATCTTCACCCATGAATCCCATGGCGGCGTACACCAGCTTAAGACCGATCATCTATCTATAGAACTGCGTGATGACCAGGCTGAATTGTCCGCCGATACCTTGTCCGTAAGCTTTATCATGAACGGCGACGTGGTAAGCTGGAAACCCGGGCAAAACGCTTCAGGGAATCTCGGCGCCACCATCCGTACTCTCGACGGAATCCACGGCGAACACCGCATGAAAAGCTTTTCGAACCCCGAACTTAATCATGAGCATCTCCGCTATCGTCAAGAGAAACTTGATCTTGGTAAAGGTTTTGTCTCCCGCGATGGCTGGAGTTTGATTGACGATTCAAAAAGTATCCTCATTGATCTCAAGGATGGAAGAAAATGGGTAACTCCACGCGTAGAGGGCAAGTGTCAGGACTGGTATTTGCTGGCTTATGGTCATGATTATACCGAAGCTCTTGCCGATGCCGCGAAAGTATTTGGCGGTCAACCGCTGGCGCCGCGTTATACCTTGGGCTACTGGTGGAGCCGTTATTGGGCTTACACGGACTCTCAAATAGAAGAGTTGGTCAACAGCTTCGACGCCATGAAAGTGCCGATAGATGTAATGGTCATCGACATGGACTGGCATCTGGAAGGCTGGACCGGCTACACCTGGGATCGCCGCTATTTTCCAGATCCGGAAGAGCATCTTCAATGGTTGCACCGTCATGGCGTCAAAGCCACTTTAAATCTTCATCCTGCCGATGGCGTGGCAAAATTTGAAGAACAGTTTCCCGCTATGTGCGAAGCGATGGGTCTTGATCCGGAAAAAACCGACAGGGTGGAATTTGATATTACCGACCCCAAGTATATGGACAATTATTTTAAGATATTGCATCACCCGGATGAAAAACGCGGCATTGATTTCTGGTGGATGGATTGGCAGCAAGGAGAATCCACCGCCATGCCCGGATTGGATACGCTGCCTTGGATCAATCAATTGCATTGGGAAGATATGGAACAGCGCGCCGATCGCGATAATAAACGCCCGTTGATTTTCAGCCGTTACGGCGGCTACGGTTCTGGACGTTACAATGTAGGTTTCTCCGGTGATACCTATTCCACCTGGAAATCCTTGGCATTCCAGCCGCGTTTTACCGCCACCGCCGCCAATGTGCTCTATGGCTATTGGAGCCATGACATCGGCGGACACATGCCGGGACCAATTGAACCGGAACTCTATACCCGCTGGATACAGTACGGTATTTTTTCTCCAGTGCTGCGTACCCATACCACCAAAAATTCCAAATCTGAACGCCGTGTATGGGAATATCCTGCTCCTTACAGTAAAATTATGATGGACGCGATTCGCCAGCGCTATGAAATGGCGCCGTATATTTATTCCGAAAATCGTAAGGCTTTCGATACCGCGATAAGCCTGTGCCGTCCGCTTTATTATCATTGGCCGGAAGCCGATGAAGCATATGACTTCAAGAATCAATATATGTTCGGGGACAGCATGATGCTGGCTCCGGTGGTCAAACCGGTAAACCCGGAAAACGAGATGGCTGCTGTTGATATATGGTTGCCGGAAGGCGAATGGTTCGACATAGCCCTCGGTAAACGTGAAATTGGCGGAAAAGTGATCACCCGTAAATACATGGTCAACGAAGTGCCGGTGTTTGTGCCCGCCGGAGCAGTCATTCCCGGTCAGCGTTACGTCAAAAGGCTTGATGATAAATGCTATCGTAATCTTGCTGCAAGTATTTATCCGGGCGAAGCTGGCGAGTATAAGCTTTATGAGGATGACGGTATTTCCATGGATTACTTGAAAGATGCTTCGGCATTTATTTCCATGTCTCATCACACTGAAGGTAAGGTTAAAACCATACGTATTGTCCGTGAAAGCGGGAAGTTTGACGGTTACACCCCGGAACGTTCACTTGAAATACGTCTTGAAGGAAGCATTCCACCGGTAAAGGTGAGCATTGACGGCAAGACCATGGACTACGCTTATCGTCTTGACGAGCATGAACAATGCTGGTCATACGATGGATTAAAAACTGCCGCGGTCATAAAAGTTCCTGCTTTTGATCTCGATAAAGGCTTGAGAATAGAAGTTGAATATCCCGCCGGAGCCGATCTCGCCGCCGCCGACGGACTGCGTGGACGGTTTAATCGTATGCAGAGAATAAATGAACTGGTAACTCAACTTACACATTGTCATATAATCCACAAAGAAGAACGTTTGAGTCAACAATTGGCTCATGCTTTCAATCGCATTTCACGTCGTCCGGAAACTTTCGCGCATGAAGTGGAACAATTCTATTCCAATTTGAAACGTTTGCCGCAAGTGGTTTCTGAACTGATCAACACCTTTCCCAATGGTCATTACAGTGAAGAGCGAATTAATGATGGCGAGCATGTGGAAAACATGATTACCGTGTTATTCGAGCAGTAAATTATTAAAAATCCGGACGTAGCGGTCTGTTAAGCCCTCGTCCGGATATCTCTTAAATCAGATAAAATACATATCTTTGGAGCTTTTGTGCTCGAGGCGGTATTGTTCAACAATATCAGCAAGAGTGATACCTTCGAGGTAATCACTGACCACTTTGTTCAGCCCGCACCAGACGTCGCGGGTTGGACATTTTTTTACGCGTTCACATTCGGAGCTGTTTTCGGTACAATCCACAATCGACAAACCGCCTTCGAGAGAACTGACTATTTCCTTAAGTGTAATTTTATCTGGATCGCGCTTCAGCACATATCCGCCATGAGCGCCACGTACCGAGCCGATGAGCTTGGCTCCGCGCAGAGAAATAATGAGTTTACTGAGATATTTCTCAGACAGCTCCTGTCTTTGTGCGATATCCTGAAGTTGAATCGCCCGACTGCCGTAAGCCAAAGCCAACTCGAACATCAATCGCAATCCGTAACGGCTGCGGGTCGAAAGTTTCATAAAAAATGTCCAAAAGAATTAAACTTAACCAAAATAATCCTGTTTCAATTAAGATAACCTTGTTTTCAGAATAGTCAATGTATTCCAGTGTGGTTTTATAAGCTGATTTTTGCATAAACTTTGGTATCCTGGACAATATTTATTGTACATTGCCATGATCGAACAGATGGCATAGTTAACTGCTGATTTGCCGCGAATTCTTAATCATCGCAACAGCGTGTTATATTTTAAATTTCCAAATAATCCCTTAATTCCAACTTGAAATAGATATTTCTCATAATGATCATCCGTTTGTTCGTACTGCCGATGCTCAGGTGATCTCAGCGCTCGATTAAGCAAGTTTGCAAAAAGTCAATCCGGTGTATTACTACCAATTTAATCCTATATTAATTAAACAGTTAATAATTGAATGGCTAAAAATAACAGTACATTTAAATCACTTGTTTTCAGTCATTCAGGTGTGCTTTTGCCTTTTATCAGTCCCGTCTTGCCCCTGTCTTTTTAATACTTTTTTATACTAAGATGCATTTTTTACTTGTATAATAACTTAAGCTATGTACATTACAATAACTGTAAGTTAAATAAATCAACCGCAGCGGAGATTTTACCGATATGTTTTATCAAAGACTAGCCAGAATGTTTTCAAGTGACATCGGGATCGACCTGGGCACGGCCAATTGCCTTGTGTTTGTTCGCGATAAAGGTATAGTCCTTTCTGAGCCTTCGGTAGTGGCTATCAATGCCAATACCAAAGAGGTTCTCGCGGTCGGCTCCAATGCCAAACGCATGCTTGGCAGAACCCCCGGAAACATCAAAGCGGTGAGACCGATGAAGGATGGTGTAATAGCCGACTTTGACATAACTGAAAAAATGCTCCGGTATTTTATCCAGTCGGCTCGCGCCAAGGTTGGTGGACAACGTAAATGGCTGGCTCCACGAGTGCTTGTCGCCGTTCCGTCAGGGATTACGGAAGTAGAGACCCGCGCGGTTAAAGACAGCGCGCAGCGTGCCGGAGCCAATGATATTTATCTGATAGAAGAACCTATGGCGGCGGCTATCGGAGTGGGGTTGCCAGTGGCGGAACCTTCCGGCAGCATGATCGTGGACATAGGCGGGGGCACCACCGAAGTGGCGGTTATTTCGCTTTCGGGCATTGTCGAAGCCAGAAGCGTACGCGTTGGTGGCGATGAAATGGATGCCGCTATAGGTCAGCACATGAAGCGCGTATACAATCTGATGATTGGAGAACGTACCGCTGAAGACATTAAAATCAAAATAGGTAGCGCCTATCCTGAAACTGATGAAGATACAATGGATGTAAAAGGACGTGATCTGGTGTCAGGTCTGCCTAAAACCATAAAGATTTCCGCTTATGAAATACGCATGGCGCTTCAGGAGCCGGTAACCAGCATCGTGGAAGCAGTGAGAACCACACTGGAACGCTGTCCACCTGAACTCGCGGCCGACCTGATCGACCGAGGCATCATGCTGGCGGGTGGCGGTGCGTTGCTGCGCGGTTTGGACAAGCTTATTTCCGAAGAAACCGGTCTGCCGGTATTTGTGGCTGATGATCCATTGAAAGCAGTGGCAAACGGCACCGGTATAGTGCTGCAGGAAATGGACGTCATGGCAAGGGCGTTATCCTCATACAGGTAATATTTTTTCTTGCATTCAACGCGGCAACGATATAAATCGCGCCGCGTTTTTTTGTTACACCTTTGATTCCCCGGACTCGTAACGATTCTGTCGCAAGTAATCGACAAGTTCAGTAAAACTAGTTTCAATCATTGCAATTTTTTGATCTGCAATCCCGCACCCCATCATTAAGATGCCGCGTTCATCATCCACCACACCAGAGCAGGAAAATATGCATGGGATAGAGAAATCTCCGTCAAGCTCCCATTTCTCCTGAGGATATATTAAGCGGTCTGTTGGTCGTGATACAATCTCGGGAAATCCAGTATCTTGTTCGTTCAGCAACATAAACGATTGGGTATATCCAACTGTATCGTTCTGTTTACCATGATAAGGAAATAACCATTCTCCGGAATTAAGCTCTATAGGAGCCCAGCTTGCTCCAATCCTATTGCTTTCCCAGCTTAACTCTGGCACCGCTAAAAGATGACGCTCAACATTTTCTGTAGCAAAATCCGTCAAACAGTTCCCCGCTGCAAGAAAAATAGAAGGAGCTGTCAAATGTTCATATCCAGGATACTTCCATGGGTGTTTTGGGCGATGAATACATACAATTTTCTTTTTACCGTTTATCTCCAGTTTGCGTGGAAACAGAAACGCATCTCTGTCATCACTCAAGTCGGGATTATGCAAAGGACATACTAGCTCAAATGCATTTTCATATTTTCTAGCTGAAAGCTGTTCTATATTAACTTTAAACAATAAAGTTACGGTGCTGTTTTCTATAACTGCACGTCCCAGACCATGGTCAATAATATTAATCCAGTTGGGGGCACACTGAACCGGGCAGTCATATTCCCAGTATGGACCAGGAGGAAATACTCTACATGCGGCACTTAAATATATTTCATTCTCAAAGTGAAATAAACGGGGATCTTCGATACAACCGTTGGCGTAATTAATAACAGAATTTCCTGCAATATCACTTACACAAAGTTCCTCCGGTTCATATTTCAACGCTGGAGACATCGCTGGTCTCGAGTAGTCAAACTGCCAATGAGCGCCTCTGTCATTACTTACCGCATATCCTAGGAAAATCGGATATGGTAAAGGTCTGTGTCGAAGTTGTTTGTCGGCACACGAACCCGTTGACCTAAAAAGCATATGCAGTGTTTTCTTATCATAAGGGTCCTGAATGATCGCCGGATTTAAAATCATTTTTTCTGCCCATGGGCAAGCTATATTGGGCTCTGCCAGTAGTCGTTTATTAAATGTCAGCATTTACTTGCCTCCGTGGAAAAAATTTCTATATGAGGAAATAGGTCCGGCATAAAATATACATGTCTGTGGACCATCTTCCATACAGAACTTTATAGTCCTGCTATTTCGGGCAATTGTCTTTTGGGTAAACAGGTCTATTATTATTTCAGCCGTATATGGAAGTCTGAGCTCTTTTTCTCCTCCTTTGTTGTTTGAAAAAAGCGCTACGAATGGACCCGCTGTATAGAGCTTGTCATAACTGCGTTTATTCCATACGTGAACACCTGATTGAATATAAAAACGTCTCAGATAAGCAGCATTTAAGCCAGGAAAACAGAATACTATCGAACGGTGATTTGAAAAGTTTTTCATTGCCGCACCAGGCAAACCACTTTTTTCAAAACGAGCTAGTTCTATAGCTTCATGGTCATCAATATAGGTCATGAACTTACCATTGTATTTATGATGCACATGCAGGTAAAGCTTATCATTTGGCAAAGAACTGTTCAATCTGCGGAATTCGGCATCTGGTTTTACGCCAATCTTAATGCCAGTCATCTGCCAACTACGGTTCACGTCTAAAAGTCCATTGTTTGCGATGATTCCTGGAGCCCACAGGAAAATGACTGTCCGGTCATTATTACGTACTACCGTTTTTATATATTTGAGTTGATCGTCCTCCACTTTAAAAACATTTGCAAATATAACTATTTTAAACTTGGAAATATCAACATTTTTAAGATCACTCATTAGATACAGTTCCCATGGAGCGCCTGCCATATCCATGAAATGAGTGAACATATAACGAAACAATGTAAGTCCATGATTTTTTTCACAACCAATCCATGGGATATTTCTTTCGCTGACAAACACTGCAACTTGAGCGTTTGTCCGACTTCCGGTCTTTTGAGAGAACCGGTCAATTTTTCGCAACCGGGATACAGTGTCCATGAACTCTGAGTCCTGATACCATCCGCGGATGAAATCAAAGAAGTAATAACTTCCATGTTTCGACATATTCATCATAAAATCTCTTTTGGCAATTGCTATAGATTCAGACAGACTATCGGTCTTGCCGAAATAGCGTTGATTCTCCTTACTTCGATGGGTTCTTTGATCTCCTTCGGACTCCCAAAGTTTGCCATGTAATGCCACTGAGCTATATATACCGCCAACAACTGCATTCTGTCTTCGACTTGCGTAAGGATAAGGACCCCCAAGAAAGTCAATATGTGGCGACCTTAATAAACGAGCTAGAGCATAATGCCCGGAATCCTGGAAATGATATGGTTGCCCGGTAAGGTGAGCAAAATAATAGCCATAGAAAGTTCCAACCAAAAGACGATTCCCTGAGCTTTCTTTAATTATTTTTGCATAATACTCAATCGTATCTACAGTCATTTCCTGGAAGAATTGATAATAATCTATCGTTGATTGAGCTTTGGGGACAATCCTCAACAAGCCATTTTGAAAGCTCATTCGTTTTGTTCGTGAAGGTATTAAAGACTTTGAATTAAAGCTTATATCATTGTCGTCCCATGCCTGCCGCAATTTGTCCTGAGTTTTGTATTTAGCCTGTAACCATAGAGCAAAAGCACGTTGCATTGGTTTTGAAAAATCAACAAACGCTTTTTCATGATATCCCCAATGATTCCATTCTCCGCAATTTGCGTATGCTAGTTTGATTGCGGATATCCGGTCTCCAACGGGGGACTTTTTTAGCATTTTCAACATTTTCCGCAAGAAGTCCCCCGCGTCATGACGCCATAATTCTGAAGCGTATGATGGTTGAAGATAACGACCTGGGGCGTTCTGCAATGTTTGCTTTGGAACATCAAGTTGTATCAATTCAGAAGGGTGGGATTTACACCACTCTTTAGTCATATACAATTGCCAGTATATAGTTATGTTCGATTTCGGGGCATCCGCGACGATTCTAGAAATCATGGCTACGATATAATTGTAAACCTGAGTTTTGTCAATGATGCCATCTTTCGTAAATCGACTGGGACGAACCCAAATAATAAAATCATTGACTCCGGCATGATAAAACTGCCTCACTGAACTGCTTAAATATCTATCACTTACCTGATTCAGAGCTACAAAGCCTCGTAATATCCCAGAAGAGTGACCATTGATATAAGCCTCAGGATATCCGATTTTATTTACTATTTCTCCTAATGGAAAATCCATTTCTTTGTTGGGGTCATATAGATTAAAAATCTGCTCATCAATAATCTTACCATTATTTTTTACAGTGCAAAGAATAGGGCGCATGTTATAATTGATCGTGCATTTTTCGTATGCCTGGACTAGTCTTTCGCCCCCTATAACTATTTTATCAGTTGATTCGGCGACAGGGAAGTCAAGCAGGAGGGTATTGTTATTTCTTGAACGTAGTTCGACTGTAACATTTTTGGGGTTTTCATTGTCGGGCAAACCTATTTCAATGTTTTGCTGAATTGATTTTGGAAACGGATCCACTGGAGTTATTAAACATATCTCTCTGCCGGACTCAGGAGACAACTTTCCAGACTTCACTCCATACACTTCAAAATCATATACTTTCATCAATGCCCGCTGTGGTCGTAATGCTATGACACATTGCTCTCCTTTGAAATTAACGGCTCCTTGCCAAACAACATTGTTATCTATACTGAATTTACAATGGTTTTTGTCTACGGCGATTTCTAATTTGAAAGGTATGTTTGCGCTTCTCCCCGAAAGCTGGACAACTTGAATAGGTGTAAAAGGCTCCTAAATTAACAGAAACAGAAAATTAAAAAATGGAGTCGG
>JAFGXT010000253.1 GCA_016936495.1 Victivallales bacterium | reverse complement strand
TCGAACAGCCGACTTTGTCGCAAATCTCGCTTTATTATCATTTTTCCTTGACAACTCCTTTATAGTCAAGACTTAATAGAGCACATAACGAGAGATTTTCAAGTCATAAACCTAATAAATATTGTAATTTATTGAGCTTGTCCCCTCAAAATGACTTTTGGCGGACGCGTCAAAAACATGGATTGTTCACAAAAAATTTCACTTTTTTTCTGATTTTGATTTGATGATTTCAACTTGCAGGCTATCTTACTAACTCCTGAGCGTTATCAGACAGAAAACCTCAGTGTTCCTTGGAGAAATACGGTAAATTTATTTCGCTTGTAAGCGGAGAGGTGGCTGAGTGGCTGAAAGCACAGGTTTGCTAAACCTGCGTAGGGGAAACTCTACCGGGGGTTCGAATCCCCCCCTCTCCGCCATTGATTTTTATCAGTCCAGGCGCTATATTAAGTTTATGGCGTTGTTACAATACTCCCCGGTTATTACAGGGGGGGCGACACGGTTTCGACTGGATAGGTAGATTGTGTGACTGCATGCCGAGGATGATCGTTGGCCTCGTTAATCATCGATTAAAACAATAATTGCAGAAGAGCAATTCGCACTGGCTGCTTAATCTCGGCCACGTTTTTACCCTGACGGACGCTAAGGGATAAAAACGTTAGCAGCGTTCTGGCTCGTTGATTTTGTCTTTCGGTTACGAGCGAGATTAAAGGAAGAATAGTCTTAATGCAGGCCTGTCCATTGGCTTTGCGGCGGGACGAAAAACACTGATTATGGAACAAGCATGTAGACGTCCTCATGAATCCTTTTCAGGACGGGGGTTCGACTCCCCCCGCCTCCACCAATTTTATTGCCTTTGGCTCATGTTTTGAGCTCAAACAACAAGCTTCACCAAGCTTCGTTGTGCCCTGAAAAAGTACAAATAGTTAGTATTTTAGCTAGTAGTGATTTGAGCTTAGCGCTCAGATCAACGCCCTGCCGGATATTTCACACTCGTTATACGCCTAGTAATGAAATCGAAGGATTGAACGGCTAAAACAGAATACCTAGCTAAGGCGCTTACGCTGTCGCAGAAAAACGCACCGCACAATTAATGGTGGCATCCTCTGCTCAATTCAATTCCCTACTACTATTTTATTTTCAGGCTTGTCCAGCATTGCCAACAGTATTTCACGAGAAACAACAATACCGCCTTTCCGGTATGGATTACTTTGGTATTCGATTTTTTCCAATTCTTTATCATTGATGATTAACCGATTTGGAGAATGACACTGTTGTTTAAGGTCAAATATACAAGTTGTTTTTTTGCCGTCAATAATGGTATTACAGGTCAGCGGGGCGAGAGTTGACGGAATTACAGGGTCAAAAATATATTTATCGTAGTATGCCCTTAAGCCTATAAAGTGACATAATATCAGGTTTATAAAAATTCCCGGTCCACTGGAATAAATTCGCCAGCCTCCGTTGGCAGTAATATTTCCTTCTTTAAATAATTGATAATTATTTCGTGCTTCGTAGCGATCACTAAAGTCGGCATCGGAACTGCTGAAATAGCAGTTGCTCTGCCTTAATCCGGCGTTTTTAACAATATCTTTAAGCCCCACGGGATTTGCGATCTGCAGTCCACGATACAGATCATCGGCTTTACCAAGTTTTGCCATAGCTTCACAGTAGCGAAGGTGCGCGTGAATATAATTTGTACCTATTTCCCGACCAAAGAAAGATGCACTTTCAGCACGTTGGAAATAACGGCATACACCTCCCGTATATTCCGGTGGAATATCCATCAGGTGTGCTCCGTCCGGCAACAGTAACTCCCGATTGATCATTTCATAATGTTTTTCTGCCTGTCCAGGAGTAAACATCTCACTGATTATACCGCGTATGGCTGGAAGCAATCGGTATTTAATGCCGGTTTTCCGGTCATCAGGATGCAATAACAGCTCAACCTTTTGTTCTTTAAATATGCCGAAACCTGCACAAATATCGTTTTTAACAAGATATTTATTGAAGTCTTTTTTTATGTTTTCAATCAGATTTACAAGTGATACAGTTGATGCTCCCATTCGCTTCAATAATTCTATATAACGATTGAGAGTCTGGTATATCAGCTCCACAGTCCAGCTGCTTGTCATTGTTGATTCAGCTTGAGAATCAAGCGGTTGCAGACTATCGTTCCAGTCTCCTCCGCCATAGGCCGCCAGATATGTGCCGTCAATAAAGCTTGTCCGAATATTTTCTATTATCTTCTCAACATGCAAATACAGCGGATCCATATTTACGGTATATTCATGATTAGCATCACTATAGGGGACAGCCTCACTCAGGAATGTATAGTCTTCTGTATTTTCAATGTATTCACAGAGAGCCTTGAGCGGCCATATCATCACATCGCCGTGACAATGATCCTGCTGGCATTTATAGTGACGGTCAAACATAAACCATTGTGGCCAGAGGCCGGAGTGGATATATTGATGCGAAAATACTTTCAGCAAAACTTTTTTTGTTACCTCATTATGTCCAAGGGCATTAAAGAACTCGACCGGACCCTGACATACATCCCGCACTCCCCAGGCGGCGCCGGAATACTGTTCCAGCCCATACGGTGTAGCAAAATGTATCATTGCGTTATGAGCCAACCATGGAATCATGGTATTCAATTTTGCTATGCCAACGTCATTGCCGGACTTGATTTGTGTCCCACCAGTAAGCGTATTCCAAAAAGTATCGGATACGGCTTTTGAATTATCGGATGACATTATATCGCCTGGTTCAATTCCGCAGGAAAAGGTAAATCCGCCCATTGAATGTATACATGCGAACGGCATATTCCGACTAATTCTGTCTTTATATAGAAGTTCATCGCCTTTTATTGTGGCTTTACCTTCAATAACGGCTATGGTCAAGCCATAATTGTCTGAGACTGAATCAATATGAATAATTTGTGAAGAGGTGAACGCAGCGGTAAACTCTAAGTTGAATTCATTCTCACCCATTACCGGGTTGATTGAAACGATAAATTCGGCATCCAAGCCAGATTCAATCCGAATTTGGGTAAGAAATGCTTTTTTTGAATTGTCGTTGAAGGTTGATACGACAACAGTTCTTTTTGCGTTTTTATAAATCCATTTACAGGAGTTAAGCTCAATGACAAAAGCCGAGGGGATTCCTAGCAATTCAGTGGTCTCATTATCTTTGACAAAAATTCTGACACCGCTGTGCCTGATGAAGTTAAAGGCGCCTCTAACAACCCCGATATGCTTGAAGAACGAGGTATTGCCGAACGTAAGATGAGAATTAAAGACCCCATTCATCCATACGGTTGAGGATGCAACATTTTCCTCGGGAAATATCGAACCGCAGTCACGTAATATATGACCATGTTGACGCTCACACCTCAACTCTTTTTCTTTCAAAACAACATGGCTTTCTTTTATAAAAAATGACAAAGGAATATTATTTTCCTTTTCCATATTTTCAAATTCAGAGCCGAACCGTGTATTCAACTCCCGGGGATTAAGGTTTTCGGATTTAAAAAAATTACTTTGAGTGAAAATATTTTCTATAGAACTGAAGTCTTTAAATTCCTGTGTTTTTTCGTGTGAAAACTGGGGTGGAGGAATGGGAAGTTTTTTTAGAATTTCCTGTCCGCAAGCATCCGGATGATTCAGTACATAGTGTGAAAAAAATCTGATGTAATGCGTTTCCCCCGGCTCAAGAGATATTGTTTCACTTGCCAGTCCGTGACAAGAGAACTCATGTTGCTTTTTGATATTAGACCATTGTTCTGCAAGCAGGGCTTCCGGCTGTCCCGTAGCTTTATAACTCAATCCATAGAATTGTATTCCGTCAGTGAGAAATCCCTTCGCGCCTTCAAAGCATCCAGATACCATGAGAGGATATTTGTTATTTTGTGCCAGATTTTGTCTAGAACAGAGTATTTTACCGTAAACCGGATGATAGAACACGGATTGATCAATATAGTGACTCACATATGCCTCGCTACGCTTGATGGCACTTCGGTCACAGATTCCAATATCCTGCATGTAAACGACATCGGCTTTCACTGGTTCAGTGGACTCCAATTCCACGATTCTGAACCAGCAGTTTTCTGTGGAAGAAGAAATAAAAATAACTTTATAGCTGACTCCCCTGAAATTTCCTGAAGAGATTACTGTATTCTTTGTTCGGATCGCATTTCCATCAAGCATCGCATGGTATTCGATACCGTTTGCGGTAAAAATACGCAGGTAGAGATTGGAAACGTTTTTGTCGAATATGGAAGGCGAAAAGAGATTAAGCATCAGTTCCCCGTCGTGGATCTCATATAGACCTCCCCCCGGCAAAAAGATGAATTCCAGTTTACCATTGCCACTTCGAATAGAATGGAATGGCATATGTTTTTCTGATATACAGGTTACTTTTTTCATTGTATTATGCCTTAGTAAATTAGAAGTATTAATAACAATAGTATTTCATGGGGGGAGTAAAAAATCACCCTTTGACCCCTGTTGTTGATATGCCCTCAATAAAGCTTTTCTGAGTAAAGAAAAACAGTATCAGAACCGGGATCACAACAAGAAAGCTTGCCGCCATCAGATAGTTCCATTCCGTTCCGCCTGACTGACTTTGAAAAAATTGCAATCCAAGGGCAAGAGTGTAGTCACGTTGATCAGTAAGATAGATCAGTGGTCCCAGAAAATCATTCCAGGTTCCCATAAACTGAAAAAGTCCCACTACCATTAAAGCCGGCTTGGAAATTGGTAGAATAATATCAAAAAATATTTTAAATTCACTGCATCCATCAATTCTTGCTGCATCCGATAAAGCTTGTGGAATGCCGATAAAAAACTGTCTCAGCAAAAAAACATTAAACGCTCCGGCGCAAAAAGATCCGATCCATAAAGGCTGTAGAGTACCTATCATTCCCAGCGCTTTGAACAGACAGTATAACGGCACCATCAAAACAGGAAATGGAATCATCATGGTGCATAACGCCAGTAGGAATACCTTGTCTCTTCCCTTCCATTCAATACGTGAAAATCCGTAGGCAGCAAGAGCGCTGGAGGAAACCGTTCCCACGACAGTAATAAAGCATAACAGCAGTGTATTTCTAAGGTAAAGCGGAAAGTGCGTCATAGATTCTACAGCCGCACTGAAGTTTTCCCAGCGAAAATGTATAACTCTATTGATGTCATGAGCTGGAACGATATATTTTTTGTCATTGTTTTCCGAAGCGGCAATTATAAACATGTTGTCCTTTGAGGCCGGGATAAGCTTTATATCGGCGGGAATCACAGTATTTCCGTTTTCGAGTTTTATTACACCATTCTTCACCTTGTCAGCGGGAATTATCACAAAGCTTTTCATTCCAGCCAGATGTACCTGGAAAGCCGCAGATACAAGCTTGCCTTCTATTTTTACCGGAATTTCCTGTCCGTCTTTCTGTAGCAAATACTGATATGGAAGCCATGAAGGAGGTAACGACATGGTCTGTTCAATAGGTTTTACCGCAGTGGAAAACATCCATATCAATGGAGCTGAAAACAGCATAGCTCCACCAATAAGAAGAAAGTATATAACAATTTGAGATATAAAATTACTTTTTTTCATAATCAGCCTCCGTAATGAATATGTTTGCGTGTAGCTTTGGTTGCCATCCATGTCAATAGAAGTATTATTATAAACAGAACCCAGGCCATGGCGCTGGCGTACCCCATTTTATTGTAGCTGAATGCCGTTTCATAAAGGTATACGGTATAAAACAAAGCGGAACGGTTCGGACCACCTGTTGCGCCACCGAACATAATATACGGTTGCGCGAATACCTGAAGAGAACCGATAATGCCAATGACTAGATTGAAATAGATGACCGGAGATATCATAGGACAAGTAATATGTCTGAATTTGTGCCACCAGTTCCCGCCATCGATGTCGGCGGATTCGTATAATTCACGAGGCACGTCCTGCAATGCCGCCAGATATATCACTATTGTATTGCCGATTCCCCATAATGATGTTAACACCATGGCGGGTTTAGTCCAAAGTTCGTCGTTCAGCCAGCTTGGACCGTTTATCCCGATCATTTCAAGCATATTATTTAACAGTCCGAATTTTCCATTGAACATCCACAACCAAATCATAGCGGTTGCGACCATAGGCACAAGTGAGGGGAGAAAAAACAGAACCCGGAATAGAGATTTACCTTTAATGCGGCAGTTCAGCAGCACGGCAAAAAACAGTGAAGCTGCCATCCCCAGTGGCAGGGCAAATACCGCATATATAAAAGTATTGCTCAGCGATTTCCAGAATACCTTGTCTATAAGCATATCCTGATAATTTAATGTACCTATGAATACGGGTTCTGAAAGAATATCATAATCGCAAAAAGAATAATGCAGCGACATGATGATCGGATAAAGCGTCAATCCAACAAAGCCAATAATCCATGGGCTGATAAACGCCAGACCCGTTAACATACGTTTACGTTCAATTCTGGTCATCGATTTTTCTCCATTCTTTAAAGCGCCGTTCTTTTACCAATTCCCAACGCTTAATTACTCTGTCCAGTTGAAGTTGAACACGATGTGAAATATTTTCCAATGCTGTAGCAGGTGTGGTTATTCCAGTAAATGCCTGGTCATATGCCACGATGAATTCGTTCTTGTATTCATTCCAAATAGGAATTGCCGGTACGCTTTTGGCATTTTTGCTTTCCGATAACTTCACAAATACCTTGATGTACTTATTTGGGTGTTTTTGATAAAAATCATCACTGATATCGGCGAGCGGAGGGAATTTTCTCTGTGCAAGATTGAGCTTTTCAAGAACTTTTCTTTTTTGAGTATATTTTATAAATTCAAAAGCTTGAGGAATATGTTTTGAGCCACGAGGAATCACCAGCACATCGGTTTCCGCAATGCAGACATTCGACAACCTTGCAGGATCAGCCGATGGAAACGCCGCAGCTCCCCATTCCATGGCAGGAGAAAATTTGTTGATAAAATTATACATCCATACTCCTTGCTGGACCATCGCTACCTTTTCTGATAAAAATGGATCACTCGGAGACGCAAAGTTTCCACACGATGCTCCAAATTCCTGCAGATTTCGAATGCCATATTTTTGAGCGAAACTGCCGTACCATTGCAGTGCTTCGATGTTTTGCAGGCTGTTTGCGCATATTTTATCCTTGCCATTCCATAGCTTCGCTCCAAACCAGAATCCCCACATTTCATTATACCAGCCCGGAATTGATGGAGAATAACCTAACTGAACAATGCTGAAATCTTTTGTATCTTTCTCCTCCTCCGTTAATTGAGAATATCTTATCCTGGTGTTTATCCCTTTGCGTTTTATTTTTACAATGGTTAGCATTTCAGCCATCTTATCCAGTTCTGCTATGCTTTGGGGCGGAGATTCAGGATCAAGCCCGGCTTCCCGGAAAAGTTTTTTGTTCCAGTGGAGTCCTACTGTTCCAGGGGTTGTCGGCAATGCCCAGGTGAAGCCGTACAATTGACACAACTCTATAAATACTGGTATATAATCGGAAGCTTTTATTCCGTTTCTTTTCATTAAACCATCAAGCGGGGTAAGAGCTCCTTTACGTGCAAAGGTATTGATCGTGTGCGACCATACACCGGCAACATCAGGAGGTGCTCCTCCGGCGGTTGCCAGCATGAGTTTCTGTTCAATAGAGCTTACTGAAAGCATTTTTACATAGATATTATCCTGCGATTTGTTAAAATCATCCACAATCGACTTCATTGCATTGTATTCTGCTCCGCTCCACTTTTCCCAGTAGTAAATAATGGTTTTGCCCTCCAGCTCGGAACTGGAATTCTGTTTAATGTGATCTATTGCTGAATAGATTATCACATAAGCCATTCCGGATATTGCCGCAAGAAGTGGAAAGTTCAAGTAGGGCTTAAGTTTTTTTAACCACATGTTATATCCTTTCATTGCCTGACCGTGTTATTGTTATAGTTCTAAAGTACCACATGTGTCAGAAAATGTCAATGCCTTGTTTTATGAAAATGAAATAAATTTTCATTCTCTGAAAAATTGTTTCATTACATATCGCCAGTGATTTCCATTAGTAAACTGGTAAAAACAAAGCGAATATTGCTCCAGAAAAGATCATCACACGCTCAATAATTTCAAATCAATGAAAAAATATTACAATTATTGAAAAACACAGTTGCATTTTACAAAACATTCATCTATATTAATAGACAGAGAAAAAATAACACTGACAACAAATCATAAATGGTGATAATTGTGGCAAAGGCCGTAAATATAAAAGCAATAGCGGAAGTGGCTGGGGTTTCCGCTGCAACGGTATCCAGAGTATTAAACAAAAATTGTGTTGTAAACGAAAAGACTAGAAATAAGGTTTTAAAAATTTCACGTCAGTTTAATTATCGTTCGGATGCGGTAAAAACTGGAATGCTTGAAAATGGTTCAAAATTAATAGGACTGGTACTCCCGGAACTGGTCGATGAGTTTTATGATAATATTATAAGAGGAATTGACAATGAAGTTCAGGGGCGGGGTCATCGGCTTCTGGTGAATTCTTTTCATTGCAATATAACAACATTAAAAAACTCGCTTCAAATGCTGGAGAATTGTCATGTGGATGGAATTATTCTCGTTGCTCCACATCTCAGTATGGATTTAAATAAAGTACTTCCAGATATTTCCGTTCCGGTCGTTACCATCAGCACCAGAGAAAACTCAAACGCAGAAGCGGCATTTAAGCTGAATAACTATCAGGGCGTATATGCCATTATGGAGCACTTTATAAATTTCCATAAATATAAAAAAATTGGAATGATAAAGGGACCCTGCGGCAATATTGATGCCGAAGAACGGCATATGGCATTTTTAGATATAATGCAAAAAAAAGGGCTGGAAATCAATCAGGAAATGGTGCTTGAAGGAGATTTCAGGCTGGAATCTGGTTACTATGCTTTTTCCCGTATGCTAAGCAGTATGGAGCGGCCGGAGGCTGTATTTATCGCTAACGATATGATGGCAATCGGAGCTTATGAGGCTGCTAGAAGACACAATGTTGAGATTGGGAAAGATATAGCAGTTGCCGGTTTCGATGATATTTACATGGCTCGGTTAATGAAACCGGCGCTCACTAGCGTACATGTTCCTTCTGAAGAGCTTGGAATGAAAGCATTCAGAAGACTGATCGGGTGTCTGGATGGTAGCATCAAAAAATCTGGCAAAGAAATGGAAGAAGTGTCAGCCGGATTGATTATGCGCGAATCTTGCGGATGCCGTGGTGAATTCTCTATCGTTTAACGTGATATTCTCAAAAAAGAGGAAAAGAAAATGAGACAAAGAAGAAACAATTTCACATTAATCGAACTCCTCGTCGTGATTGCTATTATTGCAATCTTGGCAAGCATGCTTCTTCCATCATTGAGCAGGGCCAGAGATAAAGCGAAACTTATTTCATGCCTGTCTAACCTGAAACAGTTGAATCTAGGGATATCCATGTACATGGATGACTATAACGGATATTTCCTGGTAAAAGCATGGGATGACACCTACAGCAAGGGAGATCCGAACAAGGGATTGACTTGGGATGCACAGGGACGTATATTAAAACTGCTATTGGATTATACCGGTAACAATAAAAAATTGTTCCATTGTCCCGCGGCTCTTTCCGATGGCAGTTCAGGCAGGAATCCGTCGCTTGCCGGCGGCTGGGGAGAACCAGGACAATTTCGTACGGATGTTGAAAATGATGGAATCATTGAGTATACCGATTATAAAACGAATGACAGTGCTTTATGCCTAGGAATTAAAATGAGAACAGGGCGGAATGGAGATGGTGCCCCGCTTGATTTATCCTGGACATATACGATGATAGACATGGATAGTCCAGATCAGGCTCTTGCTCGTCATGGCGGTAGGATGAATATCGGATTTATGGGAGGACATGCTCAAAGTATGAAAATTCAAGAGCGCCAGGGACTGGACCCCTATGGTAATGCCTGGTTTTACAACTGGGGAAAGAAGCACTGAAGCATGTTGCAAAAGTTTTTCTGTGCCTGAATAGCACAAGCCTAACAAAAGAAAGGGATTCAGAATGAGTATGAAAATAACGGCAGTTGCCATATATACATTTGCGACAGTTTGCCTCTTTGCAAAGCCCGTCTCAATTGGCACCAGCAACAATTGGGAAATGATTTCAGATGGACAGAGTAAAGTGCTTTTTTCCGAGGTCTCCGCGGAATTAGGAAAGGTTTTACAGGCAGAGATAACACTCAAGGAAGGCGGTGGCTGGATTATCTTGAAAAAGCAACTTGCACAAGATCCATCATCCGATTCAATATTGTCATTTAAAATCAAATCAGATGCAGATTTTGACCTTGAAACAAACTTTGTAAAAATAGACGGGTCAGTACACAACAAACGCACATCACTTAAAAACAAATACAAAGAGTGGACTGATGTAAAAATTTCTTTCACGGATATCCCATATGGCTGGAAGGTAAAACGCAATTCTGAGGATGGAGCTGAAATTCAGCTTGGATTCTCCGGCAAAGGAAAAGGGAATGTTCAGCTCAAAGATTTTGAAATCGGGAAAAAGTCGTCATTAATGTCTGTCAGCAAGTGGCACATCATCAGTGAAAGGAATAGTTCTTTGAAACTTTCGCTTGCAGAACCAGATGTGTTTAAAGCTGAGTTCAAACTTGCAAGTCAGCATGGCTGGGCAATGGCAGGTTTTTCTCTCCAAACTGACGCGGATGATTCTATGCCGGTGTTATTTGATGTCAAGACAGATTTTACCGGTGATCTTGAAGTAAAATTTATCGACAAAGATGGAACGGTTCATTGCCGTAAGATAAAGGTGGGAAAAAATCCCGAACAGTGGCAGCGTATTGTGGTGTACAAAAGCGACTGTGATATGAAGTGGAAGGTCGGTGTTCAGAAAAGCGCTGAGATCCAAATTGGATTTTCTGGCAACGGACAAGGCTCCGCTTTATTACGGGGAATCCGGTTTGTGGCGAATGGTACTCCGTCAACCGCAAAGAGCTTTCTTGATCCTTCGAGGAATATGGCAGGAACAGGATTCAGGCAACGCCGTGACGCCAAGCTTGTTCCCGAAGATCAACTTGTTTTTGAATGGTTGAAAGCCAATCAGGATACGGCAAGTCAGGAAAAGGATCTCTTGGCTTCCATGGAAGGAAATCAGGGGAGCACATTCAATAACGCTTTGGCTGCAATGGCTTTTATTCTCAAAGGAAGCAAGCTTCGAGCTGAAAGAATTATTGATGTTTATAGCAACGCAATGGACAAAGACAATAATGATTCAACAGCTCAGAATTTTTATTACCAAGGAGAGGCAAGAGGTTTTTATCAATATGCGGATCTGAGTAAAAAAAAGGGGGGCGGATATGTAAGATTGGGGGAGTGCGATCGCTGGATGGGAGATATGGCGTGGCTCCTGCTGGCTGTAAAATATTATGAAAAGACCTATTCCTCCAACCGATACGATAAGTTGTCCACGGCTTTGCTTCAGCTGCTGGAATCATGGTTTGTCGATACCGGAAACGGTACCGGTTATGTCGCTCACGGATGGCGGAAAGGCGACAAGTATTTACATGAGAAAGATGGTCATATTGAAGGAAATATTGATGCTTATGCCGCATTTCTGGCCTGCGGAAAAAATGATTATGCACTGAAAATAAAAAAGTGGCTGACCGGAAAGCTGAAAGACCGCGAAAACCTTCCGCTGGACGTTTACTCCTGGCGTGTGCTTGCATTCGGTAGTGAATGCGCTCAGTTGCTTAATATCCCTGAATTTGATTTAAGATACCGAAAATGTGTAAAATCAGGCAACAGGGAGGTTTGTGGCTTTTTCCCTTTTCCGGACGAAAACAGTAGCAATATATGGCTGGACGGAAACGGTCATATGGCATGTGGTTACTTAATTTACGGTGATATTGAACGAGGTAATTTTTACGCTAATCAATATGATCAGATGATAATTGAAAGGACTATCAACGGGAAAAAGGTTCATGCCCTCCCTTATGCTCTCAGAAAAGAGGGCATATATAGCTGGGTGGATCCTGAAAAAGCCGCGTTGTCGCCTGCCGTATGGTATGTTTTTGCAAAGAATAGTTTCAATCCCTTTACTTTTAAGTCCGGCAGGCGGCAATTGCGGGTATCTGCGTCTTCAGGAAACGGAGAGTATCCGCCAGATGCAGCTTTTGATGGTAACATGAAGACCCGTTGGGCCAGCGGATCAAGTGACATTGAGTGGCTTCAGATCGAATTTCCCGAAGCGCGTTATCTTTGCGGAATGACTATTTTCTGGGAAACGGCATATTCAATGAAATACGATATTCTTACTTCTAATGATGGTGAACATTGGAGAAAAGTTGCGGGAATTGATGATGGTGATGGCGGTTCTGATAAAATATATTTCAAAGGACATTTCGCGCGCTTTGTGCGAATCGCAACCAGAAAACGCGGTACTGGATGGGGAAATTCAATTTGGGATTTGACTCTTTCCGGCTTATCGGAAGAACCGGAAATAAAGGTTTCTTCTACAGGGAAAACCAGTAATGGAGAATATGTTGTCGACGGGAGAGCTGATACCTTCTGGGAAAGTGGAACGAATCTTTCCGACAGCTGTGAGATTGATTTGGCGGAACAGGAACAAATGGGCGGAATTGTTTTACGCTGGGGAAAAAGTTTTCCTGATAGCTATATAATTGAAACCAGTCTGGATCGGCAGTCATGGACTAAAGTTGCCAATAGAAAAATGACCAACGGCAAGACCGATATTATATACTTTATTCCGCGCGCCATGCGATATGTGCGTCTGACATGCAATAATTCATCTCCCCGGTCGATTGAGCTTGCCGAGATTGAGTTCAAGCGTGATGATGAAGCCGCTTCTCCGTTGAGGCTGTACAAAGCTGTAGCACAGGAATACCCTGAAGGATATTTCCCGAAATGGATGTATGCTAAACAAGAATATTGGAATATAGCTGGAGTGGAAAAAGGACTTGAGGAATGCCTGGTTTCTGAAAATGCCACCATCGAGCCATATTCTAAGGCTTTCACGGTGATGCCGTATATTTACATTGAGGATAAATTGATTTCTGCCATGGACTGCAAGGTTTCACAGGAACTGGTAAAAGATTATTATCCCATGCCGCTGGTAAATTGGCAACGCAAGGAAATAAACCTGAAAACGGCGGTCTGGGCCGCCGGGACTCCTGAATGCGCCGCTACATATATCACATATACGATTAAAAACACCGGAAACAAAACGATAAAAGGCAAATTCTATTTGGCAATCCGTCCGATTCAATTGAATCCACCATGGCAGCATGGAGGGATGTCACCGATCCGTGAAATTAGATTTGACAGAAAAAATGGAGTTCTCAAGGTAAATGGAAAAAATGTATTATATACATTCAATCCAGCTGAGTTTGGCGCGGTGAAACTGCCTGAAAATGATGTAATCGCTTATGTTAAATCCGGCATTCTCCCGGATAATGAAGAGTTGAAAGATGAATCCGGGTTGATATCGGGAGCTTTAGAATATAAATTCCAAATTCCCCCTCAAAGCGAAAAAACTATATATTCTCTGACGCCACTTACTGATAATTTCAATATAGATGGAATCAGCTACGGCTCTTTTGCGGAAAGCAAAAAATCCACTTGCGCATACTGGGAAGAAAAATTGAACAGAATCAAAATAGACATTCCACAAAAAGAGATTGTTAATGCATTAAGGGCAAACCTGGCTTATGTATTGATCAATGCAGATAAAAATTCCTTGCATCCAGGCGCCAGAGCATACGACCGCTCATGGATCAGGGACGGTTCGATTATGAGCCAGGCATTACTGGATACCCGTAATTTCGATGAAGTCAAAGAATATCTGGAGTGGGTAAAATCATGCCAGATGGATAACGGTCGCGTTCCGTGTATGCTTGAATTAAACGGCAAGATGCCGGGATGGTCCGGAGGCTGGTGTGAATGGGATGGACAAGGTGCCTATGTCTTTGCGGTTACCTCATATTACCGCTTTACCAAGGATAAACAGTTTCTTGATGAAATGTTTCCATCTGTCATCAAGGCTCTTGAATTTCTGAAGCAATTGAGAGCAAAAAGACTGACAGATAAATATAAAGGGACAGTTTATTATGGAATCATTCCTGAATCTAACAGCCATGAAGGATATTTTCCGGCACAACATAGTTTGTGGGATGACTTTTGGGCACTGAAAGGCTGGAAGGACGGTCAGATGCTGGCAAAAGCAGCTGGAGAAAAGCAGCATGTTCCATGGATGGAGAATGAAGAGCATGAATTACGTAAAAATTTGCTGAGGAATATAAAAGTTCTTCAGCGTGAAAGAAAGATCAGAAATATTCCCGGATGCTTTGAAAAGGCTGATTTTGACGCAACATCTACCGCAATTGCAGTATGGCCGGCTTTTGAATTGGAATTCCTCCCGCGAGAAAGCCTGGATTATACTCTTGATACGTATTATGATAACACGTTAATGCCAAGGTATAAAAAACTTACCTCCAGCTATACCCCCTACGAATTGCGAACCGCCAACGCTTATTTGATCATGGGACAAAGGAAAAAGACCCTGAGCATGATCAACTATTTCCTGCGCGATATGCGTCCGCGTAAATGGCTTCATTGGGGCGAAGTTGTCCATGCGGATATCAATACACCTTCTTATATCGGAGATATGCCACATTCCTGGATAGGAGCAATCGCGATCAATGTAATACGAAACCTGTTTGTTTATGAACAGAATAATAAAGATCTTGTTTTCGGAGCGGGTATTGATCCCGCATGGTTGGATTCCTCAAATGCGATCAGTGCGGAAAATATGCCTACATATTTTGGCTCAGTAGGGTTTAAAATGCGCAAAAAAGGCAGAGTTGTAACGACAGTTTTTTCCGGAAAAGTTAAAGGAGTAAACAACATTTATCTGGTTTCTCCGCTGGATTCACCGATAAAGTCTGCTAAAATAAATGGTAGAAATGCGGATATCAGCGAGAACAGGATTGTGGTTACAACCTTTCCGGCAGAAGTTGTGATAAAATATTAATCAAACAAACCCACAGGATATATATGAAAAAGATTAAATTTTTTATGTTCTTATTTTTCTCCACATTTACATTTTGCGTTTTCGCTGGGGCACAGGATAATATCAGTGATGATGAATTCCTTGATATGGTCAGCCGGGCGTGTTTCAAGTTTTTTTGGAATGAATCAGCTCCTGAAACCTTCTTGTCCAGAGATAATACCAAATTCCCGCATGTATACAGTATCGCATCAACCGGGTTTGGGTTGTCCGCAATGGTTATCGGCGCGGAACGGGGATATAAGCCCGAAGCCGAAGTAAAAAACCGGGTTCTTGCTGTTCTTAAGACCGTGAATGCCAGTAAAAAAAGAAAAGGAATGCTGTTTCATTACCTAAATAGTGAAGGGCAACCATCCTTATCCGGCTATGAGAATGTGGCGTCGACAATTGACACCGCTTTGCTCTTGATGGGAGCAATCAGCGCTGGTGAGTACTTCGGCGGAGAAATTGCAAAAGAAGCGGAACTGTTGTATAAAAACGTCAACTGGAAGGAATTTGTTGATCCCGATCGCAGGCTGATCAAGATGGCATGGCAACCCCAAAACGATTCTGATATTGACGGGGACGGTCATTTTCATCGCGCTACCTGGGACTATTATTCAGACGAAAGTATCATCGTTACACTGTTAGCGATTTCTGCACCAGAGCAGCAGTATCGCGTAGAGGGGGACTTTTTCTATCGCTGGGTAAGATCATCAGGAGCATATAAGCCGAAAACGCCCGGACTAAAGCAGGCCGCGCCATTCGTATTCAGCTGGTCCGGGGCGCTGTTCACATATCAATTTGCGCACTTGTGGGTTGACTTTAAACAACTGGGGCGGGATATGCCATCAAAATTCAATCTTCATAATATTCCCGCAATCAACTGGTATGAAAATACCATAAATGCAACTATTTCGTCCCGACAGTTCTGCATTGACCGCAGTGAAAGCTTTAAGTCATTCGGCTATAACAGCTGGGGACTCACAGCCTGCGCGTGTGCAAATGGATATTACGTTGGAGGATTCAGCCCGCGCGGAGATCAGGCTCCCCCAAAACTGGATGGGACACTTGCGCCTTATGGAGCTGGAACTGCTATCATGTTTCTGCCGGAAGAATCCATTGGAGCTCTGCGTTACTACTATGGACTTCAAGACAAGAATGGCAATCGTCTGGTCTGGAACAATAATGGAAATCATTATGGCTTTGCGGACAGCTTTAACCTGGATACCGGCTATGTCGCCAGAGAGTATCTGGGAATAGACCAGGGACCAATGTTACTGGCAATCGAAAATTACAGATCCGGATTGATTCAAAAGATGTTTATGAAGAACAAATACATTCGTCAAGGTTTGAAAAGAATCGGTTTCAGTAAATTAAAATAAGCGGATTCAAGTCTTATCAATATTGCTTTGCAAGGATTTTTATATATGCTGGAGAAAACCTTTATAGTCTTGCTGTGTCTTTGTTCATGCTTCTTCACTGGTCTCGCCGAAAATAATGTCCCGCCTAAGTCAAAGTGGGAGATACAGGTGTCTGATGTTCAAGAAGAAATTTATCCAGCTAAAAATTTATGTGATGGACAAATGAATACGCGCTGGAGCAGTCCAGCCGCAGATCCACAGTTTATCTGGATAAATTTAGGACGAAAGTGCAGGATAAGCGGTTTTTCATTGCATTGGGAGACTGCATATTCCAGTGCATACAGTATTGCATTGTCCAACGACAAGAGGGACTGGGAAGAGATATATTCTGAAAACTCGGGAGACGGGAAAACGGATTTCATTTTCTTTAGACCACAGGTTTGCCAATATATCAAATTTGAGCTGAAGAAAAGAGCAACCGGCTGGGGACATTCTTTATGGGAAATAGATATTCATGGTGCGGATAATTCATTTAAAGTTATCAGTCCAAAATTGGATGACCCTTCTGCAATTTTGGATAATAACCCATTGAGTAGTATTTCATTGACGGTTCCATCGGATCTGATTGTTGATCTGGGCAGGATGGAAAAACTCAGCGGAGCACGTTTCGACTGGGGTTCAGAATACGCCCGAGATATGACTTTATATGCGTCCGATAATATGCATTCATGGAGAAAAGTTGCTGAACGGGAAAATGCTTCAGGAAAATTTGATTACTTGTTGTCCGCTCCGTTTGAAGCTAGATATTTAAAGTTGCAAGTGAAAAAAGCAATCGGCAAATCGAAAAATGTTGTGCTAACCAACATCAAGCTGCGAGGGGCAAAAGAGTCGATTAATAATTATGTTCATTGTCAATTGGCAGCACAAAAAGCACCTGCAGGTTTTTATCCCGAGCAATTACTGGGGCGGCAGGTATACTGGACCGTTGTTGGAAGTCCTGACGATTCATATGAAAGTCTTCTTGACGAATATGGTAACTTTGAAGCTTTTGCAAAGACGTGTACCATTATGCCATACTTGTTTTTTGACAACAGATTACATTCTGCACTTGACGCGAATGAAATACTTTGTGAACTGGCAGACAACGCGTATCCTATGCCGTCAGTTCATTGGCGTTTCCCTGAACTGTCTTTCACTGTAAGTGCAATGGCATGGGGAAAAAACAGAGATACGGGAAGTTTTCTTAGATATGAAATAAAGAACATCTCCAGCAGAATAAAAAAAGGAACACTGTTCCTGGCGATCCGCCCCTTTCAGATTAATCCCATCTGGCAGCATGGTGGTCTAAGCCATATAAATTCCATATCTTGCGATAATCGGGAAAAACCTTCGGCGGTAAAAGTAAACAACCGAATAAATTATTATGCAATAAGTCCTCCAGATCAATTCGGGGCATGTGCATATGAGCGTGGAGATGTTATTCGTTTTATTCAAAACGAAGCAGTTCCTGCCATACAGAAAATATCCAGTTCCGGTCCATTGGCTTCGGCAGTTCTAGCATACAAGTTCAAAATTGCCCCGGGGGAGATTAAAAACATTTATCTTGCAGCTCCATTTCATGGTAAGATTGAGCCGGTTCATAATTTTATTCACACTGGAGCTGATATTGATGACGCATGGAAAAAACACTGGAACTCAACACGTTTATTATGGAAAAACCAGATTTCAAAAACAACCTTGAATATCCCGGATCATGATATTGCCAATACCGTAAAATCGCAACTTGCTTATATTCTGTTGAATCGTGATGGCGCAGCAATCCAGCCCGGATCAAGACAATATGAGCGTTCATGGATACGCGATGGAGCCATGACATGTGCCGCATTGCTCCGCTGGGGCTTGCATGATGAAGTAAGAGAATTTATTGTCTGGTAT
>JAFGXT010000252.1 GCA_016936495.1 Victivallales bacterium | reverse complement strand
GCCGCAAATATGGCTTTGTCCACTTCTTCTCTGGTCGCCGCTTTCATGGATTTGAATCCGTAGTCATGTACACGAGCGATTTCAGAATGCATGTAAATGACCTGCGGAATACGTCCAATCGCAAGTTCAGGAAAACCTTTCCGAGCTTTTTCACTGAACAAACGTTCAATCTCATCTTTATAGCCGATGCGTTTGTCCACCTGGTTAAAAAGCAGTTTCGCCTTGTCGAAACAATTCATCCGCTTTAATTCTCGAAGACAATCTCTGGTTAGGATGGGGGCAAGCCCCCATACCCCCGGAAAAATAGTTCCGGCTGCGCCGAAGGGCTTCGGATAAGGGGACGGATCCCCTTTTGACCCCCTGAACAAAGTAAAAAGATAGATTCGGAACGCTTCTATCTGCGGCAATATGGAAAAATAAGCGAATAGGGCGGCGATAATGGCGCGAAAGTGTGTTTCGCGGTTCGTTGCGTTTCAATGGCAAAGCTACGCCAGTGTGGCTTAAAATGCAAATTAAGCCACGCTTTAAATCACTGCTATTTCTGTATAACGAAAGATTTTCAGAGCTACAGGAATAAAAAATCTCAAAAAAACATGGGGTCTTTTGGGGGTCTTTTACTCCATATATTACTCTATATTTAACTATATTAGATTTTTGAGATAAAATTTAATTTATCAAATTCAAGCTCAAAAAATCAATTTTCAAATGGTACCGGAGGTGGGACTCGAACCCACACGAGATCGCTCTCACCAGATTTTGAGTCTAGCGCGTCTGCCAGTTTCGCCACTCCGGCACGTTGGAAACGTGGCTTCTATTTTACCACATATTTTTTATATTTCAATTGCAGAATCGAAGATTTATAGTATTTTTAGTTTAGGATGGAGAAATTGGTAATGATTAAAAAAATGTTTGGTTGGGTTTCAATATGTCTGCTATTGAATTCATGTAATTCACTGCCGGATGGGCGAGCTCCTCAGGGGGCGATTGTAGATTCGCCGCAAATTGCTGATGTTTATTCTGTTAAAGCCGCAGAAAATCGTATGGCTACGGTTTTGTCCACGGAGCTGTTGCAAATATTTACCCCTGGGACTACTGTACTTATTCATTCTGATTTTCAGTCGGACCTTGAAAATGCCGATATTCTGCCTTATCGTGTTTTGCAGAATATTCGCGATCTGTATCCGCTTGTTTTTTCGGAAGCTTCGCCGTATTTATTGGAGAGTCGTATAGTCAAAGTCGCAGACGGCGACGGCAGGTTTAAGTGGGAGATGCGGTTGTTCAATCAGGCAGAATTGTTGTGGTGCTGCAGGTTGATTATCGATTTCGAAAAATAATTATTCGCCTTTGTCTATTTTGATCATTTTTCGCTGGAATGTTGGAATATCAAAGTCTTCGCCTTTGTACATAAATGGTGTGCTGTTGATGAATATCCCTTTGGATATATTTTGCAACGGTAATTCATCCTGAAACAGATCATTGTTCTGGGGGGATTCGTGTTTGCGGTCTCTGACGTGGTTGACGGATTTATGAGTGAACAGGCTATGGTTGACAGGTTTTATTTCTGGCGTATCTGCTTTGTCATAGCGTACGGCTATTGCGGTTAGCTGGATATTATCCTCATATGAGGCATCGGTATTGACGCCGGTGATTATTCGCGCGGAGGCGGGGATGAGGTTTTCCGCCGCTTCGAGGGTTTTTTTCATTTCGCCGATCTGAAGATCCGGACCGCCTGTCATGACCAGGAGTACTGCGTGGGCTTCTCTGAGTTGATCCGAACCACCCAGAAAGGGAGATTTAAGCATTCTTTCGAGTGCGATATGGCTACGTGTGAGTCCGTCTCCGGCAGAGGCGGAGCCGATGCCGAAGCAGCAGGTGCTTTTGCGATTATTGAGTATGCTTCGGAAGTTGGAGAAGTCCGCTGATAGCATTTTTTTGCATCTTATGAGTTCGCTTATTCCCAATATGGCTCTTGCCATTTCCACATCGGCTTTGGCAAATGCTTCTTCCACCGGGGCGTCTGCGGGCAGTGCGGAAAAGAGCAGGTCATTGGGGAGGCATAGCAGTACGTCCGCAGCCGGGAGCAGTTCTTTTACGCCGTCGTCGGCGATTCGCAGGCGGCTGTGTCCTTCAAAGGAGAAGGGGAGAGTCACCATAAATATCGCGGGTATTTTTTTTTCTGCGAGTACGCTGGCGATAATCGGCGTGCCGCCGGTGGTCATGCCGCCGCCGAGGCCGCCGGTGACGATGACCATGCTGGAATTCTCGACCATCCTGGCTATTGCGCTGCGTTCCCGTGCCAGTGCGCGTTGTCCTTTGATGACATCGCCGCCGCAGCCGACGCCTTTGGGCCAGCCTGAATCGGCGAGGATTTTCTTTTCCACTTCGCATTTATCTAGTGTTTCCCGATCTGTGTCTATGGCCGTCAGGGTGAGGCGCTGTGCCGGTTTCAGGCGTGCAAGGGTATTGATTACATTAATACCGGCTTTGCCAATACCGACTATTGTAACTTTTTCTGTATCAAATATCATATTTCACAACTCGCGTCAAAATTTTATCGCGTTTTTTATTTCACTGATATTTCTGAAGACGGGGCGCCACAGACCGTCAAAGAAATCCATGCTTTTATCCAGAAATCCTTTGTTTCTTCCGGCTTTGCCGGCGCGGGTCAGGTCGTCGCCGTATTTTAACAGCCCCCAGGCAGTGTTATAGCGTGGCGAGTCCAGATTGGACGAGGCTCCGGTCAGGTCAAGCGGTCTGCCGACTCTCACCGGGAGTTCAAAAACGTTTTTATAGATATCCAGAGCTTGAGGGAGCAATGCAGCTCCGCCGGAAAGGATGCCGCCGGTGTTGAGCAGGACGTCTTCCTGTTTAACGCTTTCATTGATTATGGCGAATATTTCCCGGAGGCGCATATCTACGATTTTTTCGATGGAGTTTATGGGGATTTTTCTTATTCCACCGGAAGTGTTTTTTAGTTCAAGTACGGCTCTGCTTGCCTGTTTCAGTCGATAGTATTCTCCACTGTCGAGCATTCTCCGAGCTTGGGAAATATGTAAATCCAGTCCTATTGCCAGATCATTAGCCACGTGGTCGAGTCCAGCCGGGATAACGCCGCTGAGGAGTATGCCGTAATTATATACGGCCAAGTATTCAGTGGTTCCGGCACCCATTTCCACCAGCAATACTCCGCTTTCCTTTTCCTCTTCGGTCATGGTACCGAATGCCGAGGCAACGCCGCTGAAAACAGGGATTACGCCGTTGTCAAAGCCGACGTCGCGGACTGCTGATAAAAAATTTTCTATACGGTTTTCATCGCCGTGGATCATATGGATATAGGCTTCGAGTTTGTCTGCAACCTGGTCAATAGGATTTCTGATTCTGCGGCAGCCGTCTATTTGAAAGTATGAATCAAAAGTGCCAATGGTAACGTGTCCGCGGGGCAGAGGTTTTATTTGGGCGGCTTTAACCGCTTCCGAGACATTTTCCTCGCTTATACGGCGGTCATCGCTGGTGATAAAGACGTTGCCGACGCCCTGGGATGAGAATATTTCAGAGCCAGTTACCGCGACAAATATATTTTCTGAATCGATAACGTCTCGACCCGCAAGGTTATCTGCTTCATCCACCGCGGCGGTCAGCAGCTCAAGTACTGCGTTCATATCAGATATTTCGCCTTTGCATACTGCGCCGTGTCCGGAACTTTCGCCGTGCCCTTTTACCTGGATATTACCTTCTCCGTCGGATTCCCCGATTAGCACGCATACTTTGGATGTGCCGATTTCGATAGCGGTTATACAGTTTTTTCTGCGAAACATTACATGTTCTCCGGGATTAAATACTTTTGCAGCGCGAAATTTATGTTGTAGTTCCGCTCCGCCATAAATGAACAATGCCACAAATCCGGGAAAATTCTAACTCAGGTGGATAAATTTTTCAAAATTTTATTGTCCTGCTTAAAAAAAATGGTAATTGAAAAATGAGGTACGTTTACTTTTTTAATTTTTATTTTTCATATAAATGTGGTTTTTTGCTGCTTTTTTGGTTGTAATTTGGAATATAATGGATTATAATGGAATGTAATGGAATGAATGGGGTTATCATGATACCTTTCTGCGGTCAGGAAAAATGCTCTGTAGACGCCAACGGGCGGTTGAAACTGAGTCCCAGATTTATCCGGGACTTTATGGATCGCTGTTCCGGTGAGGTGGTATTGCATTATCTGCCGGAGGGGGCATTGGCGATATATCCCGAAGATGTTTATATGGAAATGCGTTCAGGCACCAGCAGAGTGGCGGAAAAAGCCGGTATGAGTATTGTGCAACGCCGGATGCTGAGAAGTTTCGGTGCATTAAGTCACCCTGAAACGATTTCACCACAAGGGCGTATAACTCTTCCGCAGGCATATCGTGACAAGCTGGATTTGCAACCTGGAGCGGATATTTATCAGGTTGGTGTTGAGATCGGCATAGAGCTATGGAATGCATCGCGCTGGGAGCAGGAGCTTGAGAATATCAATAATCATCTGTTGGAAAAGGGCGAGCGCGAAATGGACGCGGATCTGGACGGGGAACTGTAAAATACACATAACTGCTTATCGAAAAGGAGATAGGGATATGAGAGGAAAAAAGAATTTTTTGACTGGACTTAAGCTTTCTCCGATTGTTGTCATCGCCTTGTCTGTGTGTGTGCTCGGAGGAAGACCTAAGGTTGAATCGGATGCGTCGGCCGGGAGTCCCGCAATGCTTGAGTGCGCCAGAAGCGTAACGCCTTCCGATGCGGGGTTGAATGATGTGATCGAACGTCATCCTGAAATATTTGTGTCCGCCACTACGCGGGAACTTAGACCATACTGACTTTATGCCGTCGCGGCGTGCGCCGTTCCGGCATTATTCAAGGTATTATGATACTGTCAGAAGATAATTTCCGCAAAAGAAGCAAAGTCGTCTTATTCCTGTTTTTTATATGGATAGGCGCGGCGGTTTGTTTTCTGTCATATTTTACTGTTATCGCCGGGGATGCTTATATACGCATGGGTGAAAAATTGGCATGGCGGCGTGCGTCCTTCGGCGGTGTGCGCGGACGAATCCTTGACGCCGACGGCGTGGCGCTGGCATGGACTGAGCAATCTTATTCCCTTCAGGTAAAACCTCCTTTAGAAGACAGATTGTGCCATGTTCTGGCAAATATCTTTCCCGGATACGACTTTAATTCCGTTGATAATTTTGAAATACCGTGTCTTTCTCCTGAACAAATATCCGGCGTTGCCGCATTGATTGCTGATTCTTCCCGCTTGAAATTGATTACTGTGGAGAAACGTATCACCAGAGTTGAGCCGGAAGTTAAAAAACTTGTCGGCGAAGTGGACGGGGTTAACGGCGTGTCTGGTCTGGAATTGTTTTATGATAAAGAGCTCAGTCCGAAACCTGGGCTGTATGGCGTAATGCTTGACCGTCATGGCAATTGGGTGCGGGGCTCGTGGCGATTGGAAACGAAGCCGGTCAATGGAGCCGACGTCAGGACGGAGATGTCTTTACGCGAAATACTCCGGCAGGGGAGGGTGGTCGATGTCAAATGAAGCCAAAAACTGGAATTTGTCTTCACGGTCAATGATATGCATACTGATGCTTTTTATTCAGCTATGGGGACTGATGACTATCGGGGCTTCCGGGGTGGGAGGGTCTTTTTTGTTGCGTCAGATACTGTGGTGTGTGCTGGCATGGGTTACGCTGGGAGTGTTTGCCTGGATTCCTTTTGACAGGTATGTAAGGTTGCTACCGTTGCTTATTGGAGTTTTCTATTTGCCTTTGCTGCTGGTGCTGGTGTGTGGGATAAGGGTGAATGGCACAAAGGGGTGGTTTGATTTGGGCGGGATGTTTCTTCAGCCTTCTGAATTTGCGAGGGTGTTGTTTGTACTACTGTTGTATCTGGGGCTGGAGCGTTTCCGGCGCAAATATGTGTTGATATGTTATGCGGTGTTGATTTTTATCATGTTTGCGTTGCCCTTGGTAGCGCAGCCTGATTTTGGCAGTTTACTGGTATATGGGCTGGTGCTTGCCGGGTTTATATGGCTGTTGACTGGATTTTCCAGGATGTTGTGTTTGGGGGGAATAGTGGGATGTGGCATTGTCGCGGTGTTGGCGTTCCGGCATGCTTATGTGGTCAGACGTTTTATGGGCTTTCTGGATCCGGGAGCAGATCCTTCCGGAGCCGGATGGCATATAATGCAATTTCGTTATGCGATGGCGCGCGGTGGTTGGAGCGGAGCGGGAATGGATCAGGCTTTTTGGAGTAAAGCTTATCTGCCTTTTGCTCAGAGCGATTCGGCGTTTGCTACCATGGTCGAGGCGGTCGGTTTGGGAGGCGGAATGTTTCTTTTATTGGTTCTTGCCGGTGTTGGCATGTTGTTTTTTCGCCTGGCGCTGGAAGCAGAGGATAACAAGCGGGTACTGGTGTTTTGCGGTGCTTTGATGCTTATGGTTCAGTCGCTTATTCATGTCAGTGTAAATCTTACGATGATGCCGGTAACGGGGCTTACATTTCCATTTTTCAGTTATGGGGGCAGTTCGATAGTCGGGGGCATGGTACTTATCGGTATGCTGTTCAGTGCGTCGCGTTCATGTGAGAAGGTTGCATGACGCCTGATTC
>JAFGXT010000251.1 GCA_016936495.1 Victivallales bacterium | reverse complement strand
TGATCGGCAGACGCCATCTCTGTCCTAAGAATTTCGGATGTGAATGGTAGAAATGGTTGTCCACCAGATCGTAATGATTGCGGGCGAAAAACGGAAATATATCCGAGCGGTAATTCATGTCTGTAATCATGGTCTTCGCACCTAAGTCTTTAAGGTGCGCTCGCATTTTTTTCAGAGTTATGAGGTAGCGTTCCATAAGGAACAGATCGCGACGTCTGTCGGCGGCTAGATTGGCGGTGTCGGGATTGTCTTTTATCCATTCCTTAAACATTTTCTCGTATGCCGCTTCAGTAACCGGCTCATTATTCCAGACGTGATTGAGGTTGTTTTCATTAACCAGGTTTACAAAAGTAATGGCGGGATCGTCTTTCCAGGCAAGCCCGGTGTAGGGGTTTACATGGTTCAGCAGGTTACTGACATAGCTTTTCCAGTTATCCAGCGCCGAATCAAAGATGTAGAAAGTGCCTTTGCCGGTAAGGTGTCTGAGTTCTTTGTTCACTTCCGGAACGTCGGCTGGTTTCATTACTCTGGAACAATATAGATCAATAGTGATGTATATGCCGCGTTGTTTTAGCGCGTAGAAAAAGTAGTCGAGTTTATTCAGTGCTTCAGGATTCAATTCGGTCGTTGTTTCGAGATTGCGATTGACTATCATGTTGTCGAAGTGGTGAAAACGTAAGACGTTGTATCCGGATCTGACAAATCTTTCCGCAATGGTATCCACCCATTCTTTGTCCAGTAAATTTACGGTGGCATTGATATTGGTTCCAAAGAAACGCATTTTTTTATCAGGAGCATTTTCAAAAACAAATTCGCCCTTGTTATTGGCTTTGAGGAAGCCGTATTTGCCTGCCGGGGCATGGTCGATGAGGAAAGAGAAGTCCATCGCGCTGCCGGGGACAATGTCCTGTTTGAACTCAATAGCTTTCCAGTCTTTGCCGCTGACGATGTATTGCGGGGAAATGTTTTGTAAACGGGGAATATCATTGTCAGTACCGCTTATTCCGGCAATCATCCATACGCATTTGCCGTTGGAATCTATCTTCAGAGATTGTATGGGTTTGGGCTGAAATTCAAACCGGGTAAGATAAAGTCCCACGTAGGTGCTGCGGTTTTCCGCCGTCCAAATCACTTCGGCGTTACCCAGTGCATACGCTCCCCACCAGTCGCCCACGTCCTTGTTGGAGATGACTTTTACCTCTGATTCTGTGCCATCGGTATAGCGTGCGGTAATACTGCCGATGGGCGCGGTAACGGATTGCGACCATGCGGTGGCGTGGAGGAAATACAGATATTTAAAACTCTGCCCGTTCATCGGGATCACTACTTCACGAAGCATGGCGGGACGTTGTTCTCCGGCAAGTACGATGCAGGATTTATTATTATTTTTTGCCGGGTCGATGATATCGAATTCCACATTGCCGAATTTGCGTTTGCCCAGCGGCATTATGCGTAAATCGTTTTCCGGTCCTTGATCTGTCCATCCGCCTTTGCCGTCTTCGGCGACTTTATCGGTAAAGCTCATATTCGCCTGTTTTGAAAAGTTTACCGGAGTGGAGGTATAGGCGTTGTAAGTTATTTTCGCGTTAAAGGTGTTTATGGCGTTGTCGGCTGGAGATTTGACAAATTTCAGTCTGAGTGTGTATGCATCCACGGAGAAACGTCGGCTGTCCTGAAGCAGGACGTTGAAATCGCCTTCAATGGTCAGTTGTCCGCCTGATAGCGGTATTTCTATTTTTGTTATCTTGTCGCCGCTGAAAAGTTTCCAGTTGTTTTCCTTGTATTCTACGGGTAGCTCAACTGTCTTGCCGTCGATCAGGAGTTTTCTGCCGCCGGTTTTTTGCGTTGGAAGCTTCATGTACAGGGATATTTCCCGGGTGTCGGCGGATTTGGAAATATCTATTGAAACTTTATATTTGACTGTGGTATTGTTTTGGGTTGTGATGCTTTGGTTGAAGGGGACGGCGATATTTTGTTTGCTCAGGGGAAGTTCGCCTTTAAGTTGCCAGTTTCCGTCTTTTACCTGCGGTTGACCTTTGCCAGGACGCAGATTTTTTTCTTGGAGAGTACCACGCCAATCTTTATTGTAATGGATCACGCTGGCTTGCAGCTCATTGATGCTGAAGCTGCCGTCGGGGGCAATTTTGATCCATGATGGCATAGAACTGGCTTTAATGCCGCCATCCGCGGCAAGACCGCAGCTTAGTATTGCCACGGATAACGCCGTTCTTAACTTATTGGCTTTCAGCATCTGAAATCTCTCCTGTTATATTTGAGTTTTTAATTGTATTGTTTGGTGTTAATCATGCCTGTAATGTAATAGCTGACCGCTGATTACCATGACGCTGTTGGTGAGTTCACCACATCCATATCCCGGTGCATTATGGTGCGTAGATCCGCGTGTTGTACCAGGCTGGCGCTGCCGTCGAGGAAGGTCATGTTTATCATCCCGTTGCGATGTATGTCCCAAGGGGTCGCCGCCCATGTTCTGGAGCCGGTAACGGAACCATAATATGTGCGTTCACCGTTGGCGCGCTCACCGGACATCTTGCCGTCAAGGAAGAATACAAATTCAGAGGGTTTGACCTTGAGTGCTTTTGTATTGAGCATGATGTCGTCATTGTTGGCTGAAAACTTCTTGTGATAGAAGTTGTTGCGGTAAAGGCCCTGAAAGTTTATGCTGTAGAAGCGTCTGGCGAACTGATCATTTGCCAGATTCATATCAGGATCAGCTTCTACACACATGTTGTTGCGGGTGTTGGTTTTGGGCAGATGACCGGATTTTATCATTATATGTCCCCATTTATCCCAGCCGTTTGAAGCGTGGAGGGTTATTAATCCCCCGTCATAGTCGTCCATATACATACTGGCGGCCAGCATGGTCTGGCGCAGATTGCTCAGACAGGATATGCCGCGGGCTGATTTTTTGGCGTTGCCCAGTGCGGGCAGCAGCATTGACGCCAGGATGGCGATGATGGCGATCACTACGAGGAGTTCGATGAGTGTGAAAGTGTAAAATCTGTGCTTGTCGCGAAGCCGTTTTGCTGTTGTGTTCATGTTATCTTTCCTTATGTTATTGGTTTATTATTAACATTACAACCGCATGATTCACGCAGGAAACAATTGTCCTGCAATTTTACGTGTATGGGAGGGGATGAAATCTGATCAGCTATGCGCTTATACAGCATTCCAAACATCTGCCGCGCCAGTTCCGTGGAATCCACTCCGGCGGTTGTCAGTGTAGGATTGCAATATTCGGTCATCTCAATATTGTCTATGCCGGTAACTATTACGTCGTCAGGAACCTTTATTCCACGAGAGCGCAGTCCGGCGATTATGCCCAGTGCGGTCAGGTCATTGCTGCATACCAGTGCGTCTGGCAACTCTTCGCCGGATTCCAGATGTTCTTGAGCCATTCTTCTGCCGTTTTCGAGCGACCATCTACTGGTGTGCCATACTTTCAGTTCCTCATTGATTCCAGCGATACGTATTGCTTCCAGGCAGCCTTCAAGGCGGGTTGAAGGATCGGACGCCGGTCCGACAAAAGTGATCCGGCGCGCGCCATGTTTTTGAATAAGATGAGTAGTCAGATCGCGAGTCATCTTGTGATAATCTATTATCACGCTGTCCCAGGGCATATCCGTTTCCTGTCCAAAGCCTACTACCGGAAGC
>JAFGXT010000250.1 GCA_016936495.1 Victivallales bacterium | reverse complement strand
TCGGACCAATGACAGGTCGGGGCGCGGGATTCTGCGCCGGATATGGAGTACCGGGATTCAGCAATCCTGGATTCGGTTGTGGACGCGGACGCGGATTCAGGCGTGGAGGTTTCGCAATGGGTTGGAATGCTCCGGCAATGGGAAGCCAGTGGGTGGCTCCTGAGGCCGAACAGACTCGCTTGAAAAGTCAGGCTGAGCAACTGAAAAATCAGCTTGACGCAATACAGCAGCGTTTGGACGCTCTGGAAGACGCCAAGTAAAGAATACGTTGGTGGTGGATGGCACCACCAATGTTTTTAATGACTAAAGGAAATCAATATGACAACCGGGAATAAATATCACGGCAAGATATTAAGGCATGTATTTGGGCCGGTGCCGTCGCGTCGTCTGGGGCATTCTCTTGGGGTTGATCTTGTCCCTTACAAGGTGTGCTCTTTTGACTGTATTTATTGCCAGTTGGGGTCTACTACTCTGAAGACAATAGAACGTAAAGAATATGTTCCTATGGATGAGTTGATAGAAGACGTAAAGCTTAAATTATCAGAAAAACATGTCATTGATTATATAACTCTTTCAGGTTCAGGCGAGCCTACTTTATACAGCCGGATCGCAGAATTAACCCAGGCGATAAAGAATATTACTGATATTCCGGTGGCGCTGATAACCAATGGTTCTATGTTGTGGGATGCAGAGGTTCGCCGGGATCTGCGTAATCTTGATTTAGTGATTCCATCGCTCGACGCCGGTAATTCACAATTGTTCAGTGAGGTGAACCGTCCGTACCCGGAGCTTGACTTTGATATGGTTGTTGAGGGACTGAAGATATTTTCCCGAGAATTTAAAGGCAGGATATGGCTGGAGGTGTTTTTGCTGGAAGGATTTTCTGATCTGGAACAAACGGTAGAAGAAATTGCCGGGTTGATTGATGATATTAAACTTGAAAAAATTCAACTTAATACTGTCGCCAGACCGGTATGTGAAAAATCGGCTCGTCCCGTTTCCCGTGAAAGATTACTTATGTTGACTAAGTTGTTCAGACAGCCGACAGAGGTCATTGCCGACTTTAAGAACAATGCCGATATATTTGATGATTCAGTGAATGAAAATGATATAATAAACTTATTGAGTCGTCGCCCCTGTTCGTGCAAGGATATTGCAGACAGCTTATGCATGCCTTACAATGAAGCATTAAAAATCATAGAACAGTTGTTACGTAATCATACTATTATTTCAGAAGAACAGAACGGAATAGTGTTTTACAAGAAAAAAATTTATAAATAAATCAAATGAAATTTCTATAGAAAGGCTTGTTATGAAAAAATATGATGTTGTTGTCATCGGCGGCGGTCCGGCTGGTATTGTTGCCGCTACAACTGCTAAAAGTTTAAACCCGGATAAGAGTATTTTAATAATAAAAGAAGAAGATAAAGGGCTTGTGCCGTGCGGTATTCCCTATGTTTTTCATGCTCTTGGCTGTGTTGAGAATAATTCCATGGAGCCTCGGGCTTTTGTTGACGCCGGAGGTGAAATCGTCATAGGGCGGGTGGTGGATGTATTGTTGGAATCGCATGAAATCAAACTTGCGTCCGGCGAATTATTTCAATTTGAGAAGCTGATTTTTGCTACCGGTTCACGACCATTAAAGCCTGTATTCCTGAAAGGATATGATTTGAAAAATGTGGAACTTGTGCCTAAATCCTATTCAGGCTTGGAGCAACTTAAGCGGAAGACCGACAATGCCCGGAAAATTGTGATTCTGGGTTCCGGGTTTACCGCAGTGGAATTGGCGGAACAACTTTCCGAGGAGCCGGGCAAAGATGTACATCTGATTTTTCGTGCGGAACATTGCTTACATAAATCGTTCTCCCGTGATATGGCTGCCAAAGTGGACAGGGCGTTGCGGGAAACAAACGTAAAAGTGCATAATCATTTGCAGGTTAATGAAATTTATGGCGATAACGGTGTAGCCCGCGGCGTTCGTGTTGAATCGGGTGAGACTTTCGAGGCTGATATTGTAATTGCGGCCATGGGATATCAGGCAAATACCGAAATAGCTGAAAATGCAGGTGTGTATATAAACTCATATAAGCAAATTATTGTAGATAATTATATGCGCACCAATGTCAAAGATATATATGCCATTGGCGACTGTGCTGAGACTAGAGGCTTTATCACCGGCGCTGGCGGATGTATTATGCTGGCTTCGACTGCCGCCGCCGAAGCTAGAATCTTGGGGTATAATCTATTTAGGATTAGAATAAAACACGATTTTCATGGCACTCTCTCAGTCTTTTCTACCGAAATAAATAACACGGTGTTTGCATCTGCCGGTGTGCTTGTCCAAGATGCGCAAAAGATAGGCATATCATATGTTTGTGGAGAGGCGGAAGCCATAGATCGCCATCCGGGAAAAATGCCGGGAGCTAAATCTATGACGGTGAGGCTTGTCGTTATGCCCGGAGATGGACAGATTATAGGTGGTGAGATTTCTGGCGGGAAAGTATGTGCGGAGATGATTAATACCATTGCGTTAGCAATACAGAAATATGTTACGGTATATGAATTTCTATCTTTTCAGATAGGAACTCATCCTTTTTTGAGCGCGGCTCCCACCGTTGCACCTTTAATAAAGGCCGCCGAAAATGCTATTGCTAAAATTGATAATATGAAAATTATTTAATTAAGGAATAATAGAACTTGAATACTTACCCCGAATGTATCCCCTGCTTGTTGAAGCAGTCTTTCAGTGCGTTGCAAATGTGCAATGTTGGAGAAAATGAGACTTTTGACATTTTAAAACAGATACTCAAGCGAGCCGCTGATTTTGATCCCCGGCATTCGCCCCCGGAAATGGCAATGTATATTCATCGTATTATCAGAACTGCATTGAATTGTGCTGATCCTTATAAGGAAATAAAGCATAAGGCGATACAGGAAGTTCTCAAATATGAAAATGAGATAAGGAAACGGATTTGTGATTCCAGTAATCCGTTGTATACCGCAATACGCTTTGCCCTGGTTGGCAATGTGTTGGATTTTGCCATTTTTGACTGGAATCCATCAGTATTGGCAGAACAACTTGAGAATGCCATGCATAAAGAGATTGATGAGGATAAACTCTTTGTTTTGGAACAGGAAATAAATAAAGCCGCATCCATTATGGTCATTGGAGACAATGCCGGAGAATCTGTTTTTGATAAGCTCCTGATCGAGCAATTGCGAGGCAGGAATAAAGATATTGTATATGTCGTCAAGGGCGTTCCTGTCATAAATGACGTTACTTTAAATGACGCCGTTGATTCAGGCTTCGATGAGAGTTTCAGGGTTATTGACAATGGTTCCGATGTTCCCGGAACGTTGTTGAAATATACGTCTGAAGCCTTTTTAAGCGAGTTCTATCGTGCGGATCTGGTCCTTGCCAAGGGGCAGGGGAATTATGAGTCTTTGTGCGATTGTGACCGGAAAGTGTTTTTTCTCACTCAGGTGAAATGTCCCGTCATCGCTCGTGATTTAAATCGCAAGACCGGAGATTGGGTAATAGCCGAGACGCATAATTGACCTGAAATTATATTTTTGAGTTTGTGGAAAAATTAAAATGGAGGAATATATATGAAAAGTGAAGTGAATTTATCAACTACACAGAAGAATTATTTGCTTGCAGTATATGAGCTTTCCTGTAATCACGGGCATGCTCATGTGCGTTCGATTGCCCGAAAACTGAATGTAAGCATGCCTTCCGTAATCGAAGCAATGCGTACGCTGGAAGAAAAAAATCTGGTGGATTATAAAAAACGACAGTTTATAACACTCTCTCCGCTGGCGGATAAGGTGGTTTCCGCTTTTGAGCAAAGAAAAAAGCTTATCTCAGTTTTTATCCGGCAGGCTTTGCTTTATCCTCCGGCAGATTCTGAAAAGATCGCTGAAAAAATGATCCACTGTGTGGATGAATCATTCTGCGGTAAGCTCAAAGAGCTTACGGGAGAAGTGCTTAAAAACAGAAATGAAGATATTGCAAAGTAAAAAAATATTCCGGCACTGAGCTACTCTCCCACAGTCAAATATGCAGTACCATTACCGTTGGTGTCCTTAGGGATGGGAACGTGTGTTGCAACTCTGCTATTAAGTACTGGAAGCGTATAACCTAGCTTGAATTATTTATGAATTTTCGTAGAGGGGCAAGTATTTATCCTGTATTGTTTTATGTTCGATTCAAAAAAATGAGCAGCTGGAATTTTGACTCGGTCGAGGTTCGTTTTGACGAACCGCAGGTAATCGAAGGGATCTGGTCTGTTTTTTCGTTATTGACACGTTGGATTTTATGTGGAAATTTGTTTTTTTGCGCAAAGCAGATTTGATTTTGTTTTTTTAGCAAGTTATAATGTATCGAAAACAGTAATATCATTTTGTATAAAACAGGCACGGGATTATGCCTTTTGAATCTCATATCGAATTTAGTCGGCGAATGTTGCTGGAACCGGATTCTCTGATGCTGGCGGAAAAATCCATGTCGCTGAGATTATTGACATTTTCCTGGATTGATTGTAACGAATGTTACCACTATCCACCTCACGAACATAAATTTTATGAACTGGTAATCCCTCGTGCCAAGACTTACCGTTGCCAGGTAAACGGCGTGGAGTTTAATTTGAATCCTGGGGAAGTGCTCTTCCTTCAGCCACCCGATCTGCATGAGGATTTTTACAGCTTAAATTCGGAAATCATTTTCATGAGTTTCGGGATTTATGATTCCGGTAACCATTTATGGAACCCTAAAATAATTGACGAAAGCCATCCGCTGGAATTTCGGCGCATAAAACTGGAGCCCGGTTCCGCCACGGAACAGCTAATTGGACTGCTTGAAAAACAGCAACGTCAATCCCTGGGGGAAACTCTGGGATTATGCTCTCTGGCGGAGGCGCTTTTCTGGCAGGTGGTAACATCTATTCCAGAGAAAATTTTGTCTTCACAGTTTGTTGCCGGACAGGAACACAGCATGTTCATGCGCGTAGTGTTTGATTTTTTTGAGCGCAATCTGCAGAAAAAGCTTGATGTAATGGAGCTGGCGTCCGAGTTGCAGATGAGCAAGCGCAACCTTGAATACAAATTTCGCAAAATTTTTAACTTCAGCCCGATGGAGGCATTTAATGCTTACAAGATCCAGCTTGCATCCCGTATGATTGCGCAGGGAAATAGAGTAAAGGATACTGCCGAATATTTCGGTTTCTCCGATCAGTTTTATTTTTCCACCGTTTTCAAACGCATCATAGGGTGCTCGCCACAACAATGGATTAAAAACAGACAAAAACAGAACGATTTGCGCTAAATCGAATGCTTTTACTCTCGTAGCCATTCCTTCTCCGATAATTCAGGTGTATAATATTGCATATAAAAAAAGGGAATACGAGATGTCTGTTTTATTTAAACCTTTTAAATTCAAGCCTAACCGGGTCAAACGTCTTTATCGTGGCGGAAGCGGGATAGACCATTTACGCGGGATGGCTGGCGGTGAAGATGGTAATTATCCCGAGGACTGGATCGCGTCCTGTATCGAAGGTAACACCCGTGAATATGTCGCCCCCGGTCATGGGGTTAGCACGGCATTGATCGATGGCGATGAAATCCCTTTCCCTACGTTGCTGGCAACTGATCCTGTCGCCATACTGGGAGAAGCGCATGTGAAAAAATATGGAGCAAGCCCAGGTGTTCTCACAAAACTGCTTGACTCCGCCGTGTTGCTGCCTTTGCAGGTGCACCCGGATAATGTCATGGCACGCAGCCTGTTTCATTCCGACTTCGGCAAGACCGAGGCGTGGATCGTCCTTTCCATCCGTGAGATCAAAGGGGAGAAACCTTATTTATTGCTGGGGTTCAATGAAAGTCTTGATCCGGACATTTTCCGTCGCGAATCGCTGACTGGAGAATTCCACCGGACATTGGACATGCTGCACAAGTTTGAAGTAGAACCCGGAGATGTGTTTGTGGTTTACGGACGCATGCCACACGCGATCGGCCCCGGCATCACAATGGTCGAGGTCATGGAACCGACCGACTATGTAATTATTCCTGAAAAAAACTGTTTTGGAGTGGAATTAAGTAGGGAAAAACGCTTCGCCGGACTAGTCCCGGAAAGGGCAATGGATATTTTTGATTACCGAGTGTCCACGCGGGAGGAAATTCTGCGCCGCTGTTGTCCGCGCCCTGAACCGATAAAAGAAACTTCCGGCGGCATCCTGCATCGGATTATTTCCCGGGATAAGGAAAAGTTCTTCGAGGCGCAACGCCTGACGCTCTACGGTCAATGGAATTTTGCCTCCGGAGCGGATTCATTCCTGATCGGCATTGTCACCGCTGGCTCTGCCGAACTCATAAACTCCGACATTACAATGCAGCTCATGCCGGGCGATAGTTTCTTTATCCCCGCCTCCAGCGGGGAAACGTACCTGACCGGGGACGGGGAGTTTATCCTCATCCTGCCTCCCGAGGTCTGAATATCAACCTGATTTTAAAAGGAATATACGCTATGAGCAAGAAATCAACAATGCGAACAGGACAATTTTTCACACTCATCGAACTCCTTGTTGTGATTGGAATCATCGCGATTTTGGCAAGCATGCTGTTGCCTGCGTTAAGCAGGGCTCGGGATTTGGCGAAAAGCAGTGTCTGCCGCAATAACCTGAAACAGATATATCTTGGTGTGATTCAATATGCCAATGATTGGAACGGGACTTTGCCGGAGACTGGTTATACCGGAGTATTAGGGAAAAAGCTTGAAGATTATACAGGTACTCCTTATTTTCAGACGGATATCAAAGGAATATATCTGTGCCCTTCGGAAATCAGGCTTCCAGGTTGCGCCAGATTCTTCAACTCCTATACTTCCACTGAATATTATTACGCCTCTACGGCAGTTTTGCCGGGAAAGGTAGCCGGCTGGAGGCTGAAAACTAATACGGGAATAGCTTCCTGGAACCGCATAGACAAAGTTATGCCCGGAAGCGTAATCATGATGCCGCTAAAAATGCAGGCATTGTGGGGGAATGGAGAAATATACCCTTATCCGAATACGTGGAATTTTCTTCCATCAGCCAGTAAATTTACTACTCAGGGACCTGCATTTCACCACCTCAAGACTGACAATTTTCTTTGTGCTTCAGGAAATATTGTCAATAAGAAGTTGGGAACGGCGGTTTATGAGGGCACGACCAACGCATGGACTTTTGTTGAATAAAATATAACTTTCAGGGGACTTACAATGTTTTTCACTTTACCATTACGCACTTTTCTTGTCTTTAATCTGCTGTTTTATGTTATGATGGACCTCTGTTCCATGCCGCCTCAGACTTTTTATCTGAGCTTTGACAAAGGTCTGAATGCTGACTTTGCAATCGGCGATGCCGTGGTTGTCAAGAATTCAGATACCGCATTTGTACCTGGTCTGAGCGGACAAGCGCTTCACATTGGAGAGGATGGGGTTTTGTGTTACAGGACAAAGGGAAATATCTCTGCGGCGGCCGGGACGCTGTCAGTATGGATAAAGTTGGACTGGACTCCTGCTGGAAGTGGTTGCTGGCCGGACAGAACTGCCGGTAAAGAACCCTTTCGTAAAACTTATCACGGATTGTTTTTTGCGAGTGATTCCCTGAAAGCTGAAATTAATACTGCACTGAAGTACGGTTTTGAATATTTTATCATCAACCAGATATTTGCACATGATTGGAATCATTATGCTTTCACTTGGGAAAACAATGTCATCACCGCTTTTTTGAATGGAAGGATGTTGTCCAGAGCGAAGTATTCAGAGAAAACGTTCGGCGAGCTTTTGTCGCTTGGTTCGTCTTCATCTAGAAATCTTGGTTTGAACGGTGCGATGGACGAATTGAACATCTATGACAAGGCTTTATCTGCCGATGAGATCATGAAGCTTTACTGCCGTTATTTTCCGGTCAATGTGGAATTGATGGATTATGCCGCCGAAGAAGGAAAACCAACGTCTTTCCGTATGCGTTTTATCAACCATAGCGGAGATGGGCAGGAAAAGAATTTCCGGCTTGTAGTCAAGGACAGTCAAAACGGGAAGTTCCTGTCTGACGAGAGCTTTACCATCAGGCTCAAGGAGGGGGAATCTTTGATTCGCAAGCTTGAGTTCACGCCGCCGAAAGCCGGGGAGTACCGGGTCGCCATGTCCTGTAATTCTGTGCCTATGGCAAGCTGGGATCTTATCGCAATCCCGTCGAAACGTATCAGTGACTCAATGCCGCTTTCTGAAACAGGCGAGGTCAGGATGAAGTTGATCGAAAGCATTGATTGCACCCGTGATTACCCTGATGATAAATATCGTGATGATGGACACTGTCGGGTCACGAGCTCGAAGGCTGGAACTTATCGCGAGAGTTCCCTGAGAAAGATCAATAGTGGTTTCGCCTATCGTGTGAAAGTGAAAAATATCGGACATCCCCACTGGCTGGAAATCGAATATCCCGATGATTGTGATCGTATGTTTTTTGTGGCGGTCTATCCCTATACAAAGTATTTCGACCGGGTGATGAGCAATGGAAATCTCGATACGATCGGCGTTATCAGCGGAGGAGAGCATCCTGTCAGCCATACAATGCAGCGCAAACGACTGTTGTTTTGGCCGGATTCGACCGAGCTGATGGTTGTTTGCGGTTCTTATTCCAGCTCCGAAGCTCCGGTCGCGCTGGCAAAAATCAATGTCTATGAAAACGAAGGTTCGCTACCGGCGCTGAAAATGCATTATCCTGAAGGATTGCCCCGGCGTGTCGCAGGTATCTGGCAGGAAGACCCGACGATGGAAGCCTATAACTGGTTTAACCGCCCTGAATGTTATCCACGTATTAATTTGGATTTTTGGAGGATAAAAGCTGAGAGAATGGTGCAATATCAGCGTTTTATGGGAATTGGGCAATGGTCGTTCCTGGTAATGGATTACTTTGGAGATAAAACTGGGCTCAACTATCAGCTTTACTCCAGTTATATTAGTTCATTTTCTGGGTATATTCCTGGCTGGAGCGATGTTCTTTCCAGAACATTTGACCGTGAGGGGATTCCCTTCATGGTAGAATTGAACCACCGCTATCGTTTTGAAAAGAAATTGAGTGAAGGTAGTATGGGAGCTGTTATCGGCGAGGAACATTATTCCCGGAATCTGCCTGATGCCCTTAATCGCGGTGAGCGAGCTATTGAACAGTTCAGTGGAACCGGGAAATTTAAGCTCTCCAGTCTGAACCCTTTGCATCCGATAGCCCAGGAAGGCTGGTTGAAAATGATACGTGCCTACCGGGATAAGTTTGGCATTTATCAACAATTCCGCGGGATCAATATCATTTCTCCCGTCCAGTTGTGTTTTGATAACGCGGATTCCGGAGTGGGAGACTGGAACATCGCTGCCTTTGAGAAGGACAACGGAATAAAGATTCCGGTGGATCCGAAAAGTCCTCAGCGGATGCAGATGCGTTTGGACTGGCTGAAGAAAAATGCCTGGAATCAATGGTTGGATTGGCGATGTGCCAAAATCCGTGACTTTTATGTCAGGATGCTTGCCGAGCTCAATGCCGGTACGTCAGGAAGGATGATTCTTGCTCGTATGATAATTCCTTCAGCCGATAATTACATCAGTTCTGAGTTGGCCTCAGGTCGGAAAGCAAAAAATCTCCATGAGTTGTACAGGGAGTGTGGCGTCGATCTGACTATGCTTGGAAAGGTCGATGGTTTGCTGGTCATGCCGGAGATAGCTCCGAATCGCAGCCGTGTCATGCCTGAAAGAAGCGATGATGAATCATACTATGTTTTTTCCCCGGAACTCACTGGCGTTTTCGAACGTGGCGGCAAAGCTTCCGTCCTTATCGCACGGCATTGCAATCTGGAGGTTTACTGGACCGTTGGCAAAACCCTGATTAAGTCTTTGTGGTGGAAGACCGGCACTTTCATCTACGACAACATGTCGGTTGAATCCTATAGTACCGCATATCCGAATAACCGCTATGTGATGGAACACATGGCCTGGGCGTTGGCGGAGATTGATCCTGTCTTGATAGATCATGGCTGGTGGGGGTGCCCCGAAAACGGTTCGCCGGAATTGTTCCAGCCTTTCTATCAGGCTTATCAGAGTATTCCTGCACTTGATTTTGCCAGAGGGCGCGGCAGTAATGACCCGGTGGCTTTGCGTTATCTCAATTCCAGTTCGGGCAACTGGTTTTATCTGGTCAATAAATCGTCGTCGCCGCTGGAGATTGCCGTGAATACCGGCCGACCGGATATTAGCCTGTCCGATGTGGTGAGCAGTATGAGGTACCAAACTGCCAACGACGGTAAATTCAAACTGAAGATGAAGGGATTCGAGGTGAGAGTGTTCAGGAGCAGCGCGCCACTGGATAAACCGGCGGTCGGATTGATGTCTGCGTCTGAGGATATTCTGCGGGTCAAAGAAACCCTTGTTCTGCTTAATCGTCAGTTGCAGATTTATGAAAAAATCTTTGGCGGGAAGGATGAGGCGGTGATACGGATAATACGTTCGGCCGAGGATTACTTTAAGGCAGGAAAATACTGCTTGGCTGAACACCGTTTGCGTAGTCGGGCGATTAAAAGAATGCAGGAAGAGCTCGCCTGCAACCTTAAATACACCATGACTTCTGATGGAAAACTCCGGCTTTCTTATGTTAATATTAATGCTCGTCCTGTCAGTGGATCTATCCGGATTAGATCGTCGAATTTGTGGCAGATATCTGAGCCGAATGAGTTAGTATTTAAAGATTTAAAGCCGGGCGAATGTTTTACCGGAACAGTGAGTTTTAATGCCCCTTATCTGGCGCATGACTGCAAATACCGTTTCGGAATTGAAGTGGCGCTTGATGGCGAAAACGCGACGACCCGTACAATTGAAATCTGCCCATATCTATCCATGTGGAATAACGGTCAGATAAAGATAGATGCAGACCTGTCCGATTGGAGTCACAATACTTCGTGGTATAAACTGGACAGTGAACGTCATCTGCTGACTCGGAAACCGATGCATGATAAGAGTTCATGGCAAGCGAAATTTGCTTGGAATTGGACGCGTGACGGCTTATGTCTGGCTGTGGTAGTTAAGGATAAGGAGGCTGTGTTCCCCGCAGAACGCAACGCTTCCATGTGGATGAACGATAGTTTGCAGATTTATTTGGATCCGCGCAACAATAAATCAAGGAATTATGATTCTGATGACCTGGTTTTCCAGGTGGCGATGGTTGATGGTAAGGCGGCGGCGTGGTGCGAGCATGGATCAGATAATGCAACCGGTGAAGTTGAGGCGGAGGTGCGACGTGACGGAAACAAGACTGTGTATGAAATATTTTTCTCCCGTAAATTGTTGAGCGGGCTGGATATGAACAATGATAGCATGGCAGGATTTTCGTTGTTGGTGAATAATCGGGATATGGGGAATGACGGAGAGGTATTCTCCTGTCTTTCCCCAAGTAAACAAAGCCCATACTTGAACCCGGCGGCATGGAGAGATTTGCTCTTGATAACGGAAAATCCAGTACGGGCAACAGCTTACGTTTATGGACAACCTGTTCCTGCTGCCGGTGCCTCCGGCACTAGAATCTTCCCGATTGGATAAGATAAAGGACTTTACTCTTATTCAAATCTGCTTGACGGAAAATGGTCTGAGTTCAGCTTTTCGTTTATCCCCCGGCAGGATGGGAAACTAAAATTGGCAGTGTCGGGAATATGGGTTCCTGATGGAATGGATCGTCCGCAAGTGTGGCTTAAAAACATTAAGGTTTCTGGAACGGAAACGGTAATTGCGCCAATAGATAAATGGAATCATCATAAAAATGCGGTTGTATCCGAAAACGCAGTCAAGCTGGACTGGACTACTAAAAGTTCATTTGAAATCAAAGTAAAAAAAGACGTGGAAGTAAAAGTATCAATGCAAGTGCGCAAAGTGTCTATGGAGAATCAAAAATGATAGTTGTGGAATTAACGCTGTGAGGTTGTAAATATGAAAAGTTTCTCAGAAAAATTTATCACCGGGGTCAATTATTGGGCTTCGGATACGGCCACGGAAATGTGGTCAAAGTGGAATGAAAATGTCGTTGATCGCGATTTTGAGGCGCTCGCCGGAATCGGAACCCGGGTGGTAAGGGTATTCCCGCTCTGGCCCGACTTCCAGCCCATAACCCGTCTTTACAAGGCGGACGGCACTCCGGCTGAGTTTCGTTTCGGCGAACAGGAATTGCCGGACACCGGGGCTGGACAAGCCGGAGTGGATGAGGAGATGATGGCGCGTTTTGAACGTTTTGCCGACCTGGCTTCCAGACACGGGCTCACGCTGATCGTGGCGCTGCTCACCGGGCATATGACCGCCAGACTGTATATGCCGCCGGGCTTGGTCGGGAAGAATCCGATCACCGATCCCGATGCCATGCTCTGGCAGCAACGCTTTGTGTCATATTTTGTTAAACGCATGAAACATCACCCGGCGATAAGCGCCTGGGAATTCGGCAACGAATGCAATTATTTCGGCAAGGCGGCGACCCGTGCGGAAAGTCAGGTCTGGATGGCGTTGATTTCCAATGCAATCAAACTTGCCGATCCCGGACGTCCGCTGATTTCCGGTATGGATGGGCATGATGTCAATATGGGCTTGTGGTCGGTACAGGATCAGGCGGAATGCTGTGATGTTCTGACCACTCATCACTACTCCATGTGGCGGGCTTCAATCAGTGACTCCTTTGATACGATAAAGCCAATATTGTATGCGGCGGGACAGAACCGGATATACGGCGATATCGGCAACAGAGATTGCTTTATGGAAGAAATCGGCTCATGGCGGGGAATGATGGGGAATCTCGATAATCACGCTTCGTATCTGCGTGGCGTGCTATGGAATTTACTGACCAGTGGTGGCGGTGGCTTGCTGTGGTGGTGTGCTTTTGACCAGGACGCTGTCCGGGTTGCTCCGTATGATTGGGATTTCGCCGGACTTGAACACGGGATGCTGGGCGCGGATCATACCGTCCGGGCGACCGGAGCGGAAATGAAAAAATTCCGCGGAATGCTCGATACGCTACCTTTTTCGTCATTGCCATGCCCGGAGGCGGACGCGATATGTATTCTTGGCGATGGACGTCAACAACATCTTGACATCGGAGTCTCAGCTTTTATTTTAGGCAGACAGGCGGGACTGGAGTTGCGTTTCCACCATGCCAGAAAACCATTGCCTGACGCGAAGTCTTATATGCTGCCTTCCGCATGTGGGAAATTGGGGCTGGGCGGAAAAAATTGGCAACTCCTGCGGGAGCGAGTGGCGGCAGGAGCGACGCTTTATGTGTCGGTGGACGATGTTTATATTGACAACTTTGCGGCGGTGTTTGGTGCGGAATTGACTTCGCGCGATCATGGAGGGGAGGGGCGTAATGTTTGTGAGTTTTCGCTTGGTGACGACGATCTCAAGCTGGAATTGCCGTGGGATGTTCGCCGGACATATCGTGCCATCGACGCGGATATTCTGGGACGTGATTCTCAATCAAATCCAGTGTTCTTTGAACATTCTTACGGGCTGGGCAAGGTTTTTCTCATGACATTGCCGCTGGAAAGGCTGATGATGGAACAGCCGATGAGCTATTTGTCCGCCGACTCCGGGCAGGCTTGGAAGCTTTACCGTTATCTTGCCGGGCGTTTTGCCGTGGATAAGTGTGCTGTCAAAAATGACCCTTTTCTGTCGATTACGGAACATTGTTTGTCAGATGGGACTATGGTGCTGGCGGCGGTGAACTTGTCTAATTCAGCGCGGGACGTCGAATTCAGACTTTCCGACTGCTGGCGGTTAAACAATGTTTATCCGGCGGAAGTATTGCGTGCCTCTTCTGGCGTTGTCCGGCTGAATCTGCCGGGCAACGGTGGAGCGCTTTGCACGTTGGGAAGTGCATAACCGGCAACGCAGGCTAAGCTTTTTCAGGCGTTTTGTTAGTTCCCATGGGTAATTTATTGGTAACACATCAGTCCTGTTTAAAATAAAAATATACTATTAACCCGGCAATTAAACTGTTCGCATGACATAATAGATTAAGCTCAAAAAACATGGGACATCTACTGTTTTGCGAATTATTATCTTGCCGGGTTAATACTGCAAAATGATTACTGCAAATTGGAACGAGGCATTCACGGGCGTGGTCGTGATGTCGTTCATATAAGACGTTGCTATCATCGGTTGGTTAAAGTGTACCAGTGATGGTTGAATCACATAGCTCCATGGACGACATATCATAAAATGCCTAAACTGTAAATTCTTTATAGGTAATTCCAGAAATCAATTGCTTTGCTGATAAGCAAGATCAGTCCGCAGAGGATTCTCCCGGCGAGTTCAGGCGGCGATAGAAATTCATATCATGTGTCATATTATTCTATATGCCGTTGCTTGCCTGAAATCTCCTGGTGGAGCCCCGGTTTGTCTTAAAAAAATGCGGGAAATAATACTCCGAACAGAATCCCAATTTGACGGCATTGACAAAAATCAAAAAAAAGAAAAAAGCTGCGTAGCAGTACAAGCTCAACCGGCAGTGCCGGGACGGGCTCCAGCGCCGGGACGCTGGTCGCCGAAGGCGAAATGTATTCACCTGCAACGCATTGTAACTCGCTAAAGCTTGACATGTCAATAACATTTTTTCTGAGCGGGCGAAGCGATGCGATAGAAAAATGTTATGGCGGAGACTTTTGGCAGTGCCGTCAATTTCTCCGATGTTTCTTTTACAGTACTTCCTGAAACTGTTGAGATGCCATGAGGCAATACTTATTGATTTGAGAAAAATTGTAATTTCTGTAGTTCTGGGATAAATTTATCTTTGAAAATTTAAATTACATTCAACACAGCGAGGATATAATGGCAACACTTACTCCTACTCAATTAAAGAATCATTTAAAAACAAAGTCGACAGATGAACTGGTTAAGGAGATTTGTGAACTCTATAGAAAGTTTACGGACGTAAAGGATTATTACCAAACCACTCTTTCCAAAACAGGCAAAGAGGAAGTTCTAAAAAAATATAAACTGATAGTCGAAAATGAATTTTTCCCTTCCAGAGGAAAACCTAAAATGAGATTGTCTGTTGCAAGAAATGCTGTTGATGAATTCCTGAAAATTTCTATTTCACCGAAAGACATTGCTGATCTGATGATCTTCTATGTAGAACGTGGAGTCGAATTTACTAATGCATATGGAGATATTGATGGTTCTTTCTACAGTAGTATGGGAAGTATGTTTGAAAAAGCATTGAAATATATCAGAGAAACTAAGCAGGAAGAGGAATTTTATACACGCAGTAAAGAAATCGTTGATGACACTCGGGGTATTGGATGGGGATTCCATGATGACTTATCTGATTCTTTCGGTAGATATATGGAGTAGGTTTATGCTACCCCGAAAGTAGGGTAACTGGAGAAGTAAAAACCTTAAAATCATTATAACCGCTTACGATAAGAATTCCTTATGAGGTGAAATTGTCTGACACTGTATAATTTTTAGACTTGCAATCGTCAGTCAGAGGTTTATTGTAAGTCAGGGTTTTTATTCCTATCTTCCTAACGTAAGTGGTCCAAGCTAGGGGCTAAGCGCAATATTTAATAATAAGCAAAAGAGAATAGAGTTCTAATGGGAATCGAAATATATCACTATGAAAGCTCAGAAAAGTTCTATTTGAGAAAAGAAATAATAGGAGATACTAAATCATATGTAGGACTTCCAGCAAATAGTACTGACATAAAACCACCAGAATATCTCGAAGGACATATTCCTGTGTTCAATGGAGAAAACTGGGACATAGTTGAAGATATATTCTGGAGACCTAAAGTCATTGAATTGAACTACAATGCGGGAAGATTACGTTCAACATATAAACCAATTTCATTCTCCTTATTTAAGCATTTTCCAAGTTATCCTTCAATGCCAAAGCTATGTAATTCATTGCAGGTTGTTATGGCTATTTCACAGAAAATAAAGATAATACACCAATTATTTGAGAATTTATGTAATAATCATTCCGCATGTCTAAAACCAGAAAATATTATCATAGATGGATCAAATAATGATAACTTTTGTTGCTCTCCTTCATTGATTTATAAATATCGATTTGAAATTGAATCTATGGTATATGCGATGAAAAGGGTTATTGATAGCCTTGCCCAGTTAACATATTTGTTGACAAACTACGATGATTTTGATAAAAACAGGCGAATCCCTTTTGATGGAATTGGTAAGATATTTGCAGAGGACACTCCATATGCAGAAGTAAGAATGATTCTTATTGGGGACGATGAGAATTTCAAGACTGATTCGACTGGATTTTTAAAGATAATTAATGACTTATTCAACAGTTTCAAACATAGTTTAATGCATGATGAAACTTATTCCCTGTTTTGCAAGGAAGTCCCCTCAATAGTTTCCTATCAGGTAAAATACAATAATCACAATAAAACAATATATTACCATAATCACAACGCATATCATATTATTATGGGATTCCAAGATACAATACAAAGAATTTTAAACAACCAAAAAGAATACATTTCAAATAAGAAAAGCGTTTAAGGCCTGACAACCAAACAGAATATAATTGCCATACCGTGAAATCTTTAATAAATCTTGTCAAACGATAGGTCAGTTTTCACAATGGAGGTTATTATGGATTACTCAATCGTTGCGTTGCTATTAAGGTATGTGTATGGAGCGGAACTGCTTTACTGCGGAGACCTGGTTGGAAATCTTCCAATCCAGACAAGAAACTTAATGTGATAATTTTGTTTGTATCTTCATGAGAGCCGACGCTGAGAGGTTCGATTCCTCTCCTCCGCTCCAATATGTTTTAACAACTAAAACACGACCAGAACACGGGCGGAATGCAATTGAATCTTGTGTGATTTTTTAAAGGTTGTCTTTACATGTCATTCTTGATAAGTTATATTCCACATCGAAATGGGAGGTTGTCGGTAATGAGGTTGACTCTTAATATAAATATGGAACTGCCATGAAACGTTTTTTTATTTATTTAGCATTGACTGCTATTATAAGTTACTTGGCTATTGTATTATTTTTTACGATAAGCATCTACATTTTTGATAAATATGATGACAAGTTTGGAAAGGATGGAACATGGCAAATATCGTTGATGACAAGTGCCGTTCTCGCTATTGGTTGCTCTGTTGTATACATGATTATCTATCCTATTTTAACGCTTATTAAGAAAAAGCGTCATAAGTCTGCGCTTCTCCCCGAAAGCTGGACAACTTGAATAGGTGTAAAAGGCTCCTAAATTAACAGAAATAGAAAAATCAAAAATGGAGTCG
>JAFGXT010000249.1 GCA_016936495.1 Victivallales bacterium | reverse complement strand
CGTATGACTTCGTCCCACTGTTCCTGGGTCATGAACGCCAGCAGGTTATCCCGGGTTATACCGGCGTTATAGACGATCACGTCGGGGATAGTGTGGCTGAAATATTCCTTGAGTTTTTCGGCAGTGGCGTTTCTGTCCGCCAGATCGAATGTGATGATCTCGCACTTGCGGTTCATTATTCTGGCTTCCGCCTGGGTCTTGAGAGCGTCTTCAGATTCGGCGCGGCAACTGAATGTCAGGTCGAAGCCCAGTTGCGCCAGTTTTATTACCGTAGCCGCACCTATGCCGCGACTGCCACCGATTATCAGTGCGTGTTTATTGGTCATAGCTTGATGTCCCGCATGTGTTGTTAATAATGCCTTAAACAGTAATTCATTTTATGTTTTTTTCAAATCCTGTTTGTGTATTGAAAAGTTGTTTAAACGAGTTATCTTAATCCGGGCTGATTATGCGATAATAAAAAGGGGTGTATGAGTACTTTGAAAATAATTGGCGGCTGTCTTATTGACGCCGCAGGCTTTGCGCTTTATAACACGGAAACGGCGGAAAGATTTGAATCCTTTTCCTCTTTGCGCGGCAGTCTTGCGGATGCAAACAGACTTTCCGGTAAATGGAATGTATTCAGCCGCTTTACTCCTGCCGCAAAGCAGTTCTGCATGGCTTGCGCTCTGGCCTTGGATGATGCCGCACTGGCGGGAACTGATGCTTTGCCATTGCCGCGTTGCGGGATAGTGGTGTGCGACAATTTTGAGCACGAGGAAGATCTATCCGGTTATTATCGCGATTACCTTGCCGGAGGAAAACAACTCGGGCGTTCAAGCTTATTTGTTCATACCCTGCCGACCAGCGCGGCGGCTGACGCCTCCGTATGCCTGGGACTTGGTGGACCGATACTGTACTGGCGCGACGACGATGCTCCGCTTGAGGGACTGATCTCTTCTGCCGCCGGAATGCTTGCCGATGGTTCGGCGGATCAGATTATTGTTGGAATGAGAGACGGTGAACGAGTGTTATGTATGGTTTTGGCTCTTGCCGGTGGCATTGACTTTCCCGGCGCCGACAATGTTTACGCCATCTTGAAAGCCATAAGGAGCGGCGGTCAATGAAAGTATTGTTGATCTCTTCTAACACTGCGGATGAGCCTTATGCGGTTTTTCCGCTGGGCGTTGGAGTTGTGGCGCGCTCGCTTATTGAAGCCGGACATGAAATCCGTATATTAGACTGCCTGATGATGGAACAGACGCTTGAGTCTGTGGTGAATGACTTTAGTCCTGATATTATTGGCGTGGGAATCAGAAATATTGATAATGTGAATTTCCTTGATCCGGTATTTTATCTTGATGATGCCGTGCGATTGGTTCAGAAACTTCGCGCCATCAGTCAGGTACCGATATTCCTCGGCGGCGCGGGATTTTCGCTTATGCCGGAAAAAATATTGGATTATACAGGCGCCGATTACGGGGTCGCCGGAGCGGGAGAGCATGCGGTATTGGAGATGCTCGATACCATTGATTCGGGACTGAGTTCAAAGCGTATTTTTCATGCCTGCGGAACTGATGGCGGCGTCGGCAGATGTCACTATGATCGGCGCATAAGTGAATTTCATCTTAAGGAAACTGGTATCCTGCCGGTTCAGACCAAACGCGGGTGTCCGAAAAAATGTGTATACTGTTCGTATCCGCTCCTTGAAGGTAGACAGGTATATTGCCGGGATACCGTGGAAACCATTGAGGAACTGAGATTTTTGCAACGCGAATTCGCGCCGGAAACTATATATTTTACCGATTCTATATTTAATGACGTTGATGGCAAATATCTTGAACTGCTCGAAGCTATAGTCCGCTACGAACTTAATATTTCCTGGAGCGCGTTTTTTACACCGGAAAACTTTGATCGCGCCAGCGTGGAATTAATGAAACGCAGTGGCATAAAAAACGTGGAACTGGGTATGGACGCCTGTTCTGACGCAACCCTGCGCGGATTGGGGAAAGATTATGACTTCAACACAGTAGTGAGCTCCTGCGAGCTGTTCAGGAGCGCAAGCATTCCGGTTTCTTCCTCCTGCATCGCCGGAGGTCCAGGTGAAAACCATCATACTATGTCCGAAGGCATAAAAAACCTCAGTCGGCTGGATTGGGTTTCCAACTTTGTATTTATGGGAATCAGGATACTTCCCGGTGCGGCGATTGAACGGATAGCTTTGGCGCAAGGTGTTTTAGCGCCTGGTACGGATTTACTTAAGCCGGTATTTTATTTGTCGCCGGAGATTGATGATCAGGAATTGTTTGAAGGCTTGAGTGAAGGCTTTCGTGGTGTGAAGCATGTAGTTTTTCCTCCTCAGTCGCGCAATGAGGAATTGAAGTTTTTTAGAAAACTGCAAGCACGTGCCGGAGGTAATCCATGAGTCATCGATCTCCCTGGAAAATATTTTGCGTTGTCCCGGTATACAATAACGCTGCAACTATAAAAGACGTGGCTCTACGTTGTACTAAATTGAAACTCGATGGCGTGTTGGTTATTGATGACGGCAGTACCGATGCGGATCTGACGGAACTCTTGCATGACCTGCCGGGTGTAAATATTATTCGGCACGAACGCAATCGGGGCAAGGGCAGGGCGCTGATGACCGCAATGAAATATCTGTCAGCACAAAATGTTGATTATATGATTACTCTTGACGGTGACGGACAGCATTATCCGGAAGACATTGACGCAATCTTGCCGTTTATTGCAGATAATGATTATACTATGGTGGTGGGGACAAGAGATTTTGAGAATTCCAACGCTCCTGAAAAAAGTCGTTTTGGCAGACGTTTTTCCAATTTTTGGATGTATCTTGAAACCGGACAGTGGGTCGGTGACGCCCAATCCGGCTTCCGGGTGTATCCATTGAAATATATTTCGCGTTTGCGGTTTTTGTGTTCGCATTATAACTTTGAGACGGAAGTACTGGTCAAAGCCGCTTGGGCAGGCATTCCCATCGTCAGCGTGCCGATACGGGTATGGTATCCGGAAAATGACTCGGAGCGGGTATCATCGTTTCGTCCGTTTATGGATAACGTGCGTATATCTTTGATAAATACTCATCTGGTTGGCTTGAGAATTTTGCCTTTGCCCCGGCGTAAGCTGGTGAAATCCGAGTCGAACCGTGAAGAAATGCTTGCGGCGTTGAAAAATCCCTGGCTCTTGATGCGGGAGTTGCTTAAAGAGAATGCAACGCCTGAAGGTCTTGCTGTCGCGGCGGGAGTGGGCGCGTTTCTGGCGGTTCTACCGATACCTGGATTTCATTCGGTTGTGATTTTATATGCGGCGTCGCGTCTGCATCTTAACAAGATTATGGCGTTTAATATCCAGCATTTGTTTATGCCGCCGCTTACTCCGTTTTTGTGCCTGGAGGCGGGACATTACATACGTTATGGCAAATGGTTTACTGAATTAAGTTTTGACTCTCTGGTCAAAGAGCTGGGGTTGCGTGTATTCGAGTGGTGGCTGGGGGCATTAGTGCTGGCTTTGCCATTGGCGATGATCAGCGCGGCGGCGGTATACGGCTGTGCGTCGGGAATAAGGAGGTGGCGTCATGGCAAAACCTGATTCTAATTCAGTGCTGGCGCAGGAACGTAAACGCGGCAATGATTTGGGTTTTTGTTTTTTTCGGTGGATGCTGCGTTTACTTGGCATGAAGCATACAAGGCGATCTGCGGCGGTGGTGTGTTTTTACTACCTGCTTTTTGACTGGCGAGCGGTTAAGAAAACATTGCCCTATGTAAATCATTTGTACCCTGATAAGAGTTTTATATGGAAGCTTATGTTTGTATACCGGGTATTTTGCAGTCAATCGTGTATGCTCCTTGATCGTGCTTCAAATCTGTGTGGACTCAGTGGTTTTGAGCATGATTATTTCGGTTATGACGTCTTCCGGCACCTTGCTGAGGACACTTCAAAAGGGGTTATATTGCTGGGAGCGCATTTTGGTAACTGGCAATTGGCGGTGGAGGGGCTTAAAGAACTCAAATGCAAAGTCAATATTGTGATGAATGAAGAGTATAATGAAGCGGTAAAAAAGCATTTGGAACTTAATTCCAGACAGGATAACATCAATTACATCTTTACTGGTGGTCTCGCTCATGGGGCATTTGAGATCGCGACGGCATTGTGTAATGGACAAGTCGTGTGTATGATGGGCGACAGACATTATGGCGCTGATACTACAGAAGTTGAATTCCTTGGCGGAAAAGCATATTTCCCAGCCTCGGCATTTGCCATCGCGGCACGTACCGGTAGCCCGGTCATCTCATTGTTTATTTATAAAGATTGGAAGACGGAACGCTATACCGCATACGGCTCCGAACCGATGCAAGTGAAGAAACCTGCCCGTGGAGCTACAGGAAAATCCTTCGAACCGTGGGTGCAGCTGTATGCGGCACAACTGGAAAGAATGATAAAAGAACATCCGGAACAGGGATTTTTGTTTTATGATGTATGGAAAAAGTAAAGCATGATACACTGCGGCTTGAATAATTTTCCGGCTGGAATTATATTGCAGAGCTTTGAGTAGTCTTTTTATGTAGTAATCAGGAGTATATATGTCAGAAGATATTGAAAAAATAAAACTTGAACTTAAAGAAAACATCATAGAAGCTCTGGGGCTGGAAGATTTCAGCCCGGAGGATATTGGCGACGATGATCCTCTGTTTGGCGGAGAACTGGATCTTGATTCTCTTGACGCCGTGGAAATCGTGGTTATTCTTCAACGCAAATTTGGAGTTGACACCAAGGGACTGGAAAGTCGCAAAGAGGTTTTTTCCAGTATAAATACTCTGGCGGAATTCATTGCCGGGAGCAGAAACCAGTAAGGATATTATGACGGCTTGCATAACAGGAATCGGTTGCGTTTCCGCCGCCGGCGGCGATTGCCCGGAGAACTTCAAGTCCTTGCTTGAAGGACGGCGCGGCAAGGTGTCCAGTTCGGATACAGGACAAGTTGTTTTCGCCGCACCGCTGGAAGCCCGTCCTGAGAGCTCACGTTCGGTACAGTTGCTTGACGCCGCTCTGGAAGAGCTCATGATCGATTCCCGCATAAAGCTTTTTCCCCGCAATATTAAAGTAGGAGTAGTCGTCGGTACTACTTCCGCCAGTTTTTTGAACGATATACATTTTCATCGCAAACTGCGTGACGGGAAGCTCGATTCTCCGGCGCTGGCACGTTATCTCGCCGGAAACCCGGCTGAATACATAAAGCATAAACTTAATCTTTCCGGCCCGGCGTTGACGGTCACCAATGCCTGTTCTTCCGGTTCCGATGCCATCGGCGTGGGAATGGCATGGATCGAAGCTGGCGTTTGCGATATGGTCGTGGCTGGCGGCTGTGATGAGTTGCACCCTGTTTCTCAGGCGGGATTTTTCGCGTTGGGAGTATTGTCTGAAGGATTGTGTCTCCCCTTTGATCGAGATCGGGACGGTCTGAACCTGGGGGAGGGAGCCGCGCTTATGCTTCTGGAAAAACGCACTTTGGCGGAGTCGCGCGGCGCGGAAATAAAAGCCGTCGCCGTCGCATATGCCGGGAGTAACGACATGCATCATATTACTCAGCCTGATCCCGAAGGCAAAGGACTGGAGCGGGCTGTGAAAAAAGCTCTTGACACTGCCGGAATTACTTCAGATGATATAGGGTTCATCAACGCTCACGGAACCGGAACATTGCATAATGACGCCGCAGAATGCAGTGCCTTTGCCCGCTTGTTCGGACAGAATTGTAAATATTTTTCGGTCAAGGGTCTGACCGGACACACTCTCGGAGCCGCCGGCGCGATAGAGGCGGTCATGACCGTGATGCTCCTGGAAAATGCTTTTATCCCGGTCAGTGCCGGATTTTCCGCTTGCGGAAACGGCGTTAACATTGCCCCGGTCTGCCAGACGCATAAATATGAAACCGCTTACGCGTTGTCTACGTCCTTGGCGTTTGGCGGCTGTAACAGCGCTCTGATAATTGGGAGGGAAGCAGGATGATAATGATAAATTCATACAGTATGATTGCCGCTGATTCATCTGATCTGATTCCGCTCATCGCAGCCAAAATCGGGGTCAACGATTTCAGTGGAGCTTGTGAATTGAGCTGGGAACAACGCAAACAATTGCGCCGCTGTGGAGCTTTCCATTCCGCCGCGGTGCGTTCCGCGTGTGGCGCTGGAGCAGCGGCTATTCCCGCTGACAGATTGGCTGAGGCGGAGATAATTCTGCTTTCCCGTTTCGGCGATCAGGATACCACTGGAAATTTTATTGATGATCTGATCGATTACGGCAATACGCAAGGTTCACCGATCAAGTTTGCTCATTCTAATCATAATACCGCTGCCGCTTATGTAGCCAGAACGCTCGGCGCCGGTGGCGCAATCGTTACGCTGGTGAATTTTGAACATGTTTTCGTCAATGCTCTTACCTTGGCGGCGGCGCATTTGGAACTGGGACGGGAACGCGATGTCATTCTAATACAGGTGGAGTCTCTTTCCGCGCTCAGCTGTATCCTCATGAATGGCTTGAAAGGGCTTGAGCCTGAAAAAAATTCATCCTTGTCAGCTCATGAAAAAGTGTTTTGTGAGTCGGGTTGTCTTATCCTTAGTAGTGTCCGGGATGAACATAATATATGCTCTCTGGAAATAGCTCAAGCAGATGGAACAGATAATGATGCTTATTGTCTGGAGAACAGCCGTTTGCCGGAAATGTGCAAATTGGTCGGGGCGATTATGCGCGGCAAGGAACTTTCACGTTGTCATGTCGATGGCGAAACAGAATTATTGATAAGAAAGATATAAGTGGAGAATGCCTTTTATGTGTGATGTAAATAATGTAGAAAAATTTTTATGCCGGGAAGCCGCGCTTATTCTTAATCGCGATGAGCAGAGCATCAAGCCGGATTCTCCGTTTCTGGATCTGGGGCTGGAATCCATGTCGTTTGTAGAATTGCTCATTTGCATCGAAAAAGAATACAATATAAAATTGATAAATTCCGGTCTTGATACCTCTGATCTGGCGTCGATCTCTTCTCTGGCGCAACGGGTGGTACAAGAACTGGAGCATATTTAATAAGGCTGTTTAGGTGAAAGGCAGATACTATCTTAACGGCATTGACTGGGTGGTTCAGGCATTGCATTGGAGTTGTCGCGGGGCTCAAAACGGGAACTATCAGTTTATTGTTGCTGTGGAGTTGTCTGCCATACCTGACGCGGATAAGCTTAAGCAGTGTCTTCGCCGCGCGCTGGAATTATTTCCTCCTTTGCGTGGCGGGCTGAAGCGCAATCTCTTGAATCTGGCTCCTTACTGGAAACCGTTTAAGTTTGTGGCGACGGCTCTGAAATTTACTTGCATGCGCGCGGATACTCCAGAAGATGTTCAATCTCAGCTTGAAAAGTTGCTTAATACCGAAACAGCGGCACGTGAGCCACTGGTGTCTTCATTGCTGCTTGAGCGTCCCGACGGGACTTCGGTGTTTGCCTGCAAGTTTGATCACCGCATATTTGACGCCGGAGGCGGAGAACGCTTTATGACTGTGCTTCAAAAATGTTGGAATCAGGAATATATGGAACCTGATAAGCTTATGTCATCATCCGGACCTTGGTTGAATGAGTGGAAACATCAGTTTGAATGCGGGCGCACGGTCAACCGCGTGATGCGTTCGCTTTATGCTCAGGGAGTTCCGTCAGTGCTTTATCCAGGTCAGGCGGCGACCGGGGTTAATCGTTACCGTCTTGTCCATATCAGCGAAGATGACTTTGTCCGTTTGAACGCTGATTCTGAGCGTATCGCTGGCGCGATGATGTTGATGCCTTATATTCAGACGCTTATACAGCGTTCTTTGCGCCGTGTGCTCAAAGAGCGCGGGGTGGAAAACGCATTTTGTTTGTGTCCGCTTTCGGTCGATCTGCGCAAAGCCGGGGATAATGGACTTTTCTTTAATCACTGGTCGTTGATGCCAATGTATTCGCATGAATCCGCCACCGCTGAGTTTGCGCAGGAAGTGGAAGCGCAGAAAGAGTTGTTTTATGAGTACATGAAGAATCGTTTTCCCTATTGCCTGACCAAAGCAAATTTATTGACCCGGATTGTACCGTTGCCGCTTTTTGCATGGTTCAGCCGGAAGCCTTTTCGGGGAACGGCGGGAACTGCTATGACCGCGTTGCTAAACCGCGAAGAGTTTAAATCAAACGAGTTGTTCGGATGCGAAGTGGAAAATCTTTATCATATTCCTGGCATTCCGGCTCGTCCGGGAGTGGGAGTGTTTATAAACCGTCGCGGAAATACTCTTAATCTATGCTTATCATGGTTAGATGGGGCGTTGAGTGAACGGGAGGCTGAACTGCTTTCAGAATGTTTGTCTTATAAAGCCTTGTAAATTGTCCGTGCATTTTGTATAATACAGTTTTATGTTAAGCGGGAGCGCGATATTGAATATATATGATCTTATACGCCGTGAGACGGCGGCATTTGAAAATAACACGGCAATAGTGTACATGAACAAGTCATGGACTTGTGCGGAAATGTGGGCTGAAGTCGATGCGCTTGCCCTGTGGTTTCGCGCGTGCTTTGGAGGCTTAGGTGCTCCAGTGGCTTTGCGCTGTTATGATTCCACGGAATGTGTTTTTATCAGTCTTGCGGTACTTGCTGCCGATGGTATACTGGTTCCGGTTCCTCCGGCTATGAGCGCAGAGGAGACCTCGCGTCTGTGTCAGGATGTACGGGCGGAATTCCTCATCGACCAGCGCGAATTGTATCAGGGCGCGAGGCGTTTTACCTGCGCCGGTGCGGATATGTATTTACATGCTTTAGAGCATGATGGCGCGCGCCGTGAATATGATGAACACCCCGCATTTATCCGTTTTTCCTCCGGTACCACGGCTGGCAGCAAAGGGGTGGTAATCAGCCATAAGGCGGTGGCGGAACGCACCACCGCCGCCAATCAGGGACTTAATATCGGTAGTGATGATGTGGTATTATGGGTCTTATCTATGGCGTATCACTTTGTCGTTACCATATTGCTTTTTTTACGCCGTGGAGCAACTATCATCATATGTCAGGATCCGGCGATGCTGACGATGGGGCAGGTGCTTAAAGAAAATCGTGTTAGCGTGCTGTACGCCACTCCCTGCCATTACCGGATGATGACCGAATCGGATTCTTTTGACAAAACTATGCTGGCTGACGTACGTCTGGCAGTTTCTACCGCCATGTCGCTTGAACCTTGTATCGCGATGGCTTTTAAGAATAAATTTTCTGTTCCGCTTCAACAGGCTTACGGAATCATTGAGGTTGGCTTACCCTGTATAAGCAGTTGTGATATGGACTTTGCTCCCGGACTTGTGGGCAAACCGCTGCCGGGTTACTATATAGAATTAAGAGATTGCGACGCTCAGGGCAGGGGACGGATAGTCATTCAGGGGGCGGGAATGTTTTGCGCCTACCTGAAACCTTTTCATACTTTTGCGGAGCTGTGCCAGGATGGATGGTTCGATACCGGTGATATAGGATATTTCGACGATACTGGAAATTTATTTGTCGTCGGCAGGGAAAAAAATGTGATAAATTTTGCGGGCATGAAAATATTTCCCGGTGAGGTCGAGCATGTGATAAAAAGCTGTACCGGAGTGGCTGACGTTATAGTCTACGCTCAGGCAAGCGAACAATATGGCGAAATTCCCTGCGCTGATGTCGTACCGGAGTCAGACGCGATTCTTTCCTCTGATGTCTTGCGTAAACACTGTTACGCCTTTTTAAGTCCGCATCAGGTTCCCAAGCAATTTTATATCATCGAATGCCTGGAGAAGACTTTCAGCGGCAAAAATAAACTTAAGCGGAGCGGGGCATGAAACGCATCAAGGAACTTCATGACTACGCTTGGTATCCTGCGTGTATGCGTGAATATATGACTGATTTTCTGGCATTTTTCGCGCTGCATTTTTTTCAGTACAATCCGGTTTTCCCGCTTGTCGGAAAAGTCGTTAAAGAATGCGGAATCAGTAGAATACGTGATTTGTGTTCCGGCGCCGCCAGTTGTATTCCGCGTCTGGAACGTTTTCTGAACCGCAAACATGATTGCGCGGTGGAAATAGAGCTTACAGATAAGTTTCCAAATCTTAAAGCCTTTCAACGGATCGCGTCCGTTTCCGGAGGGCGGGTAACATACAGCGTGCCCCCGGTGGATGCTTTGCAACCGCCTGAGCGGGAAAATGAATTTCTTATAATGTTTTCGGCGGTACATCATTTCAGTCTCGATGAGCTGGAGCGGATATTATCCGGCGCAATGGACAAGGCGTGTCCGGTAGGATTTTTTGATTATGCCACCCGTAATCATGTTCTTACTTTACTGCTTATGCCCGGATTAATACCGTTGATTTTGTGTGTTACTCCATTTTTACGTCCTTTTTCATGGACACGATTGTTTTTTACATATATATTACCGTTTATCCCGGTATTGATTTTTATTGATGGCTTTATTTCCCGCTGGAATGCTTATTCTCCCGGAGATTTCAAGGAGCTTGCCCGTCTGGCGGAACAAAGAGGCTGGGTGTGTGAAAGCGGCACATTACCGAACTTTTTTTATACCGGAGAAGTGCTGTATTTTATCTGCCGGCCGTCGTGTGCGCTGGAACAAAATGGAATATAACAGGAATTATAGTTTATGCGCAGAGTTGTGGTTAGTGGTTATGGCGTCGGCAGTGCTTACGGTTTTGGCGCCGAAGCTTTACGGCAAGGATTGAAGTCGGGACGTTCGGCAGTAAAGCGACTTGATGGATTCAGTGCCTATCAGGGACTCCATTCGCATGTGGGAGCTTCGATTGATGCGGATCTTGAACTTAAATCAATTCCGCGCATTTACCGTCGATCAATGGGACGCGTTGCTCAATTTGCGGCTCTCGCCGCGCTTGAAGCCCGGGAGATGTCCGGGCTTGATGATGACGTTATAAAAAGTCCTTCCACCGCCTGTATCATGGGCTCGACTATGGGTAGTGCCGGAGCTCTTAACGAAGCATTCCAGTCCATTGTCAAGGATAATAATCTTGCGGAAATTTCGGGCATGCAGTTTTTTAAATGCGTATCTCATACTGTGGTGATGAACACCGCTCAATTTTTGGGCATAAACGGTTGTATTCTTTGTCCTGCCGCCGCCTGCGCATCATCGTTGCAGGCGATCGGGCTGGGAATGCAGCTTATTCGTTCCGGTACAATCGATGTGGCGTTCTGCGGTGGAGCCGAAGAGTTAAGCGCACTGGTTACAGGAACCTTTGATTCACTTATGGCGGCGTCATGCTCTTATAATGATCGTCCAGAGCTCGCGTCGCGCCCTTTTGACGCAAAGCGCGACGGATTGGTATGTGGAGAAGGCGCCGGTGTGCTGGTATTGGAGAGTCTGGACAGTGCTTTAAAACGCAAAGCGAAAATATATTGCGAGCTGACAGGATACAATACCTGCGGCAACGCCAGTCATATCAGTCAGTCGGATTCAACCTCGGTGAGCCGATGTATCCATGCCGCTCTTGCCGACGCCGGAGTCAACACGTCAGAAGTTGATTATATTTCCGCTCATGCCACTGCTACTTTGCAGGGAGACGCCGCAGAAGCCCGGGCTTTGGCGGATATATTCGGCGAAAATATTCCAGTAAGCAGTATGAAGGGCGGGCTGGGGCATACGCTTGGAGCTTCCGGCGCGCTGGAAACCATTGCCGTTCTGATGATGATGGATGAACAGCTGATTTATCCCACAATGAATCTGGATACGGTAGCGGACGACTGCAAAGGTCTGGATCATGTCTCTGAGCTCAGAGAACAGTCTATAGATATTTTTGTCAAGAACTGCTTTGCTTTTGGCGGAATTAACGCGGTTGTAGTCGGTAGAAGATACACGGCTTAAACTACTCTTTGCGGTTGCAATCCGGTCGTTCCGGGATATATTAAACAACTGAAGTTGAGGCTGAATATATTATTTGTGAAAGGTTTGCGTAAATGGACCCTGTGCTTAAAGAAAAAGTAAAAAATGTATTTGTGGAATTTTTTGAGATACCCGAAGAGGAATTGCTCGACGACAAGCTGTTGTTTGATGATCTGGGGCTTGACAGTCTGGATATCGTTGATCTGATAGTCGGACTTCAGAAACAGTTTAAACTGGATTTGCGGCAACATGCCGGAATCCAGAATATCCGTACTTTCGGCGACGTCTGCGAAGTAGTTGAACAGATACTGGAAGAAGAGGCTCGGAAATAGTCTTTATAGACGTCCCGGAGTAATAAATGGCTCAATACACTTTAAAGCAGAAATTGCTCAGCTGCTTGTTTTATGCAAGACTGGTGCTGGTGTCGTTTCTGTATTGTTTTACGGTTGGACTTGGTTTCGCCGCCGTGGCGTTTTTTCAGACAGGCAAGCGGCGTCAAATCACCTGGCGGTGGGCAATCAAATACTATGGTAAAACCGTTCTGGCACTATATGGATACCCTTATATAAAGATAAAATACAAGGATCTCGCTCCTGAGGAGAAAGAGCCTGGAGTGTTTATTCTTAATCATAGATCTGGCTCTGACGGCTTTCTGGTGGCTTTTCTGCCCGGAGGTGTTATCCAGGTGATCAATGACTGGCCGTTTAAATTGTTTTTCTTTGGCATTTTTGCCCGGCTGGGTGGATATTTCAATATCAAGGGAATGCCTTGGGAACGCTTTCTTCAGGAAGCCGGAAGTTGTATTGCTCAGGATAGATTTTCGGTGGTAGGGTTCCCGGAAGGGACGCGTTCGGGTTGCAGCCGGATGGGAAAGTTTCATGGTGCGTTGTTCCGTTTGGCGCAGGAGGTTAGCTGTCCCGTATATCCGGTGGTGGTAATGGGTAATGACAAGATTCCTGATCTGAATTTTGTTATGCATTCGGGCACCATAGAGATATTTAAATTGCCGTCGGTCAAACCGGAAGAATTTGCCGGCTGGAGTGCGTACAAACTTAAAAATCATGTAAAAGACCAGATGGCGGCCAAGATAAAAGAATTGGATGAGAGAACACCATGAATGAGTTTATTTATAGTGAAAAATCTGATTTCGCCTCGGCGGAAGAGCTTGCCGTCATGCAGGAGCAACTGCTGAAACGTCATCTGCTATATTGCCGTGATAATTCACCGTTTTACCGCGATATACTCAATGATATGGATATTTCAGGAAATAGTTTTGATATACTCGAGCAACTTCCGCTTACCGATAAAAGCCAGCTTAATGCCAGCCCGGAGCGTTTTGTGGCAGTGGCGGATAGGGAAATTCGTGATATTGTGTTTTCTTCGGGCACGATCGGTGCTCCTCTACCGGTACCTTATACCGCCAGAGATCTTAAACGGCTGGCTTACAATGAATACCGGTCTTTTCTCGCCTGTGGCATGACTGCTGATGACCGGGTACTGCTGACTTGTACCCTCGACCGTTGTTTTATTGCCGGATTGGCATATTTTGAGGGCGTTAGAGCCATCGGCGCCGCGGCGATACGCAACGGGCTGAACTCTCTGGAAAGCCATGCGGAAGTCATTCGCAGACTTAAGCCGACCGTTATTGTTGGTGTTCCATCGTTTTTAAAGCGTCTTGCGGGATTTATGGCGCCGTCCATGCAGGGGGCTGACGGTATCAGAATGTTAATTTGCATCGGCGAACCGGTGCGCGACCGGGAGCTTAAGCTCAATTCACTGGGACAAACTTTGGCGGAACAGTGGCAGGCAAAAGTATATTCAACTTACGCTTCTTCTGAAACTATCACCTCTTTTTGCGACTGTTCCATAGGTAATGGCGGACATTTGCTTCCTGATCTGGGGGTGGCGGAAATACTCGATGAAAACGGTAAGACCGTTCCCGAAGGCGAACCGGGCGAACTGGTAATGACCCCTTTGCAAATGGAAGCCATGCCGCTGTTGCGTTTCCGTACCGGTGATATTACTTTTATGACTCGTAAAACCTGCGCCTGCGGTAGAAGTTCGTTCCGTATCGGTCCTATCCTCGGACGGCGTCAGCAGATGATGAAAATCAATGGCACTACCTTATATCCGCAAAGTGTGTTCACTGCTTTGGAAAATATTCCTGAGGTGGCGGATTATTATATTCTGGCGCATCGCAATGAGCATGGTCTGTTCACTGACGCGGAAGTGCATGTGGCGTTTGCCTCTGAATACAGGGAGACCTGCGTCGCGCTTGTCCGTAAGCGTCTTGCCGCGCATATACGCATCAAACTGCCGGTGTTGGCAGAAGATATTTCGAGCCTCAGGACTAAAGTGTTTTCAAAAGAAAACCGCAAGCCGCAACGTTTTTTTACCGTTTCCGGGAGGTATGACGATGGCATATAATAATTTCACTTTTTCACTGGATGAGATACGGGACACGGCAAAACATAACCGCTTGCTGTCTTTGGAGATAGAGCCAACCTTACGCTGTAATTACAAATGCCCTTACTGCTATGTGGGCAATAACGCGGTACCTGATAATGAACTGTCTTTTGAGGAGCTGTGCGATGTCATTGATCAGGCACATAAGCTCGGAGCCAGAAAAATCGTTATCCTCGGAGGCGAACCGCTGATATATCCGGAGATATTCACCTTGATAGATTTTATCAATTCATATGAAATGAATTGTGAACTTTTTTCCAACGGCGCGTTGCTTTCCGCTGATAAGGCTCATAAGCTTTTTGAACGTAAAGTTAACCTGGTGCTTAAACTCAATTCGTTTAATCCTGATGTTCAGGCGAATCTTACCGGGGATGCCACCGCGCTGGAGAAATCTTTAAAAGCCATAGAAAATGCCCGCCAGGCAGGTTATCCCGCACCGGATGCGAGGCTTGCAATCAGTACCATTATCAGCAATTCCAATATCAATGAGATGGAACAGCTTTGGCGTTACACCAGAGATAATGGGTTTCTGCCTTATTTTGAAATGATTACTCCGCAGGGCGGCGCAAATGCCAATAACTGGCTGTTGCCGGAGCCCGATAAAATTAAAGAAGTGTTTGAACTCCTGTCCACGGTTGACCGCGAATATGGACATCATTGGACGCCACGTCCTCCGCTGGTTGGAGACCGTTGTATGCGGCACCTTTATTCATGTCTGGTAACCAGTACCGGCAAGGTGTTTCCATGCGTAGGAATAGATGAAGCCGTGGGCAATGTCAGAGAAACTCCATTGAAAAACATTATCCATGACAGTGAAATAATTCAGGATTTGCGCTGCTATGCTGATAAGATTAAAGGTCCCTGTCGCTCTTGCGAGTTACATTCAGAATGCTTCGGCTGTCGTGGCGCCGCCTATCAACTCACAGGAGATTGGCTTGCCAGTGATCCCTTGTGCTGGAAACATGACGTCTCCGGTTCTGCTATTGATTTTTTGCCCGTTGATGCGGGAAGATTTATTCCGCATCAATTTCCGGTCAGGATGATAGATACTCTTGATGAAATTGGTGAAAAATCCGCCGTTGCCAGTATCAGAGTAAGTCCGTCAATACCCTTTACCGGTAAAAATGGACAGCTTGCCGATTCGGTTTTTATGGAGATGATAGCCCAGACAATGGCGGCAAATGATGGATTTTTACGGGGCGCGCCATGCGATGGCGTCATTATCGGGGTCAATAACTATAGTGTTCATGCTGGAGCGCATGTTGGCGACGAGCTAAAAATATCCATTCGCAAAGAAGTTAAATTCGGCAACTGGGGTATTGTCAAAGGTTATGTCAGGAAGGACGATGTACTTATTGCCGAAGGGGAGATAAAGGTATGGAAAGATTGATGCTTTTTAGTCTGATTTGTGTTGTGTCGCTTAGCGCGTCGGCAGCTGTAGATACGGGTGCCAATCTGGATGAGATAAGTGCGTCAATGCAACGGGTCGAGACTTTTTCCGCCAGCTTTGAACAAATAAAGAACTTTAAAATTCTCTCTTCTCCTTTGAAATTGACTGGAAGAATATATATCCGCCGCACCCCTTTTAAACTCGGCTGGCATGTTGACGCCCCGGTCGTATGCCTTACCGTCATGGATGGCGACCGTCTGACGCAATGGGAGGAGGGCGGTAAAACCATTATGGAAATAAACATGGGAGATAACCCGGTGTTGAAGACGGTGTCGGATGCCTATCGGGGCATACTTACCGGGAATTTTTCTTTCTTTGAAATCAACTGCAATTTGTCCTTTGACAGATCCGGCAGACGTCTGACCGCCGTGGCGGGCAAAGATTCTGATATGGGACGTTTTATCAGTATGATAGAATTTTATTTCAGTGAAAATATGGATTTTCTGGAAAAGATCAATATAAGTGAAGTCAATGGCGGCACTACGGAAATATTTTTCAGTAAAGTTCTTATAAACAAACCATTACCCTCGGAAGCATGGCGGATAAGAAAATAAAATCATGGTTATGCCTGGCTGCATTGCTGCTTATGGCGGCGGTCAGCCTGACGATACTGTCTTTCAGTGAGTTTCATAGCGATGTTACGGCTATGCTGCCAGGGGATTCAGATGCAGTAAAGATGCTGGAGGCGCTCCAGGATAGCCGTATCTCCGGTAAAATTGTATTGGAACTGCGATTGGCTGATGACAGCAATGATCATGCCGCGCTTATCGAAGCCGTCGATCGGCTTATACCGCAATTGGTACACCCAGATATCGTCTTACTTACTCATCACTTCAAGCTTCCCGGCGTGGAAGACGTTACAACTTTGCGTAAAGTTCTTCCTGATATTGCTTCGGACAGCATAATGGCGGCGGTGGAACAACGTTGCTCGCCGGAGCATATAGACGCCGCTATGAAGCGTAATTTTTTCCGTATAGCATCTTCTGGAATAGGTCTTCCGGCTCTTATACAGGCTGATCCGCTGGGTTTTAATAATATTGTCCTGCCTGAACTTGCCGCTTTGTCGCGAGCGTTCAATTACAGGATTTATCCGGGTGTATCTAGATTGATCGGACACGACCGCAGGCGGGCGTTGATTATTATGGATACAGATATTCCGGTTACCGCCGTAAAGCGTTCAGCCGTTCTTCTGAAATTTATTTCCACCAGTGTGGACACTTTGGGGCTGCCGGTAACCGGTAGAGTCATCTGCGGGCACAGGCATACGGTGGGGAACGCGCGGACGCTCAAGGGAGATATTATCCGGGTGTCCATCGCGTCGTTATTGATTTTTATTGTGATGTTTATGCTTATATACAGACTGGCGTTTCAATGTTTTTATATTATTCTCATTCCGGCTCTGGCGGTATTGTTCACGATTGCGGCGATGTCGCTATTCATGGATTCTATATCCGGTTTTATAGTGGGACTTGGTGGCGTTATCGCCGGTATCGCGGTAGATTACGGCATTCACATATACAGTGCCTGCGGTAAAGACGGCAGGCGAGGAGTGAAATCCGTTATCCGTCCGCTTGCCGCTGGAGCGTTTACAACTATGGGGATATTCGCGGCGTTTTTCTTTTCCGGCGTGATGAGTTATATTCAACTGGGCATATTCGCGCTGGCGAGCGTAACGCTGTCATTTTTGATGGCGGTATTGGTGTTGCCTATTTTAATTGACGGTGGAAAAGTCCAGGTTCCGGCGTTGAAAGTAAGTCTGCCTGATTTTTCACGCCGTGGCGCGTGGATATGCCTGTGGATATGGAGTATTATCTGCCTGGCATCGCTGGCAGCTGCCATTATGTGGCTTAAGCCTGGTATTGATGTTAGGACTATCGACGGTGCGGGTGAGGACGTTTTTGCTGATGAGCGGGATTTTAATGAGTATTGGACACGGCATGACAGTCCGGCTATGTTGATCGTGAAAGCCTCCACGCGTGAAGCCGTTTTGCGCCGGGCGGAAGACATACGTTCAAAAGTAGCGGACGCTACCGCTGATGAATACATCACTCCGGTGGTGTTGATTCCCTCGCAACGTACCGCCGACGCCAACCGTGAACGGTGGATGAACTACTGGAATGGCGAACGTATCTTCCGGCTTCGCCATGATCTCGCCCGTTCGGCCGCCGCCGTCGGCTTTAAGCCGGACGCATTTGTGGAGTTTGTCGATTCCCTGATCGTCGCACAGAAAAATAAGCCAGGAAAAGATGGTGCTATTGATATGTTGTCGGCATTTTTTATCCGCCATGATCCTGATGGACAATGGCGTTTGTTTTCGTATTTCCCTGATAAACCGGAATATTTCGCGGCCGTTAAACAGACATTTTTCGGCAATGATGATTTGAGTGTTATTTCTCCGGCGGTGCTGCGGGACGCAATAGCGGGAGAGCTGTTTAACCGTTTGTTGTTGATAGGGATAGCTTCTCTTTGTCTGGTGGCGGTGTTGTCTGTCATCTGTACCGGGGGAGTTGTTCGCGGGATGTGTGCTTTGCTTCCGGTCTTATCGGCTTT
>JAFGXT010000021.1 GCA_016936495.1 Victivallales bacterium | reverse complement strand
TTTAATTTATATAAAATAGCAAAAAAAAAGAATAAATCCAATCCCAATCCATCGATATTGCAAAAAACAGGAATGGATGACATGAAAAAGCTCTTACCGGGATAAACACATATCACTTTTAAAACTTTTTTCAACCCTTGAAAGCGATTATTCAAAAAACTTTTGCCACAAGCGGACGGCAGTCTCACACTGCTACTGGCGAAACAGGCGGTAGATTGTTAATCTTTTTGTTGGCATGAGAAATCAATCAAAGTCGCGCAATTGCCTCTTCATTTGTCCAGTTGAAAAAATCTTTTATCACCATCAATCCCGCCATAGAAAACAGCTCCTTGGTTTCAGAGCCAGGCAACTTTGAAAAGTCCTTAGCTAATTTTCCCACAACCTCCAGCCGTAAATATAAAATACATTCGCGAAAGCATCCCTGCCAGCCTTCTTTCATGCGCCGATATGCCGCAGGTCCCAGCAGCACGGAAAAACGGTCGAGCATTTCCGTTTGCCGCGGATCTTTGATTTTTATCATGAATCGTTCCTTCCAGATAAGCTTGCGAGGTGAAATATAATCTGTATGATACATGCAAATACCATTATAGATCCAATTATCACAAACAAAAACAAGCTGAAATTAAAGAATTAAAAAAAAGCGTGTCAATACTGCTTGAGACTGCCGTCTTCCAATTTTCATACCATAGAATATTTCCATTTTTTTTATTTTGTCTATTGACTATATTTTTATAAACTGGTATAATAAAGGTATCAGTTTAATGTTTATTTATAGGAAGAACAAGCTTACAATGAATCCAATTACAGACAAGCCGAGCAGCATGAGCAGAAAATTGTCTCGTGAGATTACCGGAGGAATTTATCGGGCTGGAACTAAATTACCAGGAGAACGCAAACTCTCTGAATATTTTAATGTCAGTCGCAATACAGCACGAATTGTGTTAAAGGATTTCGAACAAGCAGGAATCATTGAACGACGTCCACGCAGTGGAGCATATGTTTCAGAGTCAGCAGTAGAAATTATAGAAAAACGCATAAGTTCATCTGTTTTGCAAGTCTTTTTTGTAATGCCGGTATGTCAACAAGTTAATCCTTTGATCCTATCCATATTTACTACTTTCATGGACTATGCTGATTCCAGAGTGAAATCAAATATTCTTTTTTTAAATAAAATAACTGGCGATCTCTCACTACCGTGGGATAATGCCGTTATTATTGCATTTGCTTTTGAAGATGCGGAAAGTCTTAAAGTTCTTGAAAGTAGAGCACAGAAACTGATTGTTATTAATAAAAAAAGTTTTGATTATAATTATATAGCTCCTGATAATTATGCCGGTGGATGCCTGATGGCAAAATACTTATTGGAAAATGGACATTATAACGTTGGATGTCTTTTATTTAAACAAAGACATGTCGCTTATGGATATGATTTCAACACTCGTTATCAGGGATTGAAAAATACTTTGGAAAAAGGAGGAGGGAATTTGGATGTTTTCCTGATTCCATCAAAACGTGCGGAAAATGAAATTGAATATAAAAAAGCCGCCGATTATTTTTTTTCCAAAGATAAAGGCGTTACAGCAATTGCTTGTCTTTCTGACAAAATGTCAATGTATATGTATTCGGAAATATACTCTTTAGGGCTAATTATTCCGGATCAGATTAGTGTAATTGGTTTTGATGACCAGTATTATTCTCAGTTTACCTGTCCACCATTGACTACAGTTAAATTTCCTGCAGAGGCGCTTGGTATAAAACTGGTAAACTGTATTAATGAATATATTGACGATCGTACAAAATCTATAGAGGAGGAAATTGTGCCGATGCTGATTAATCGACAAAGTGTAAAAAACATATCCAATATAATGTGAATAATAAAAAAAATCGAAAAAAATTAATGGAGGTTCCCCAAAATGAAAAAACACAAACATCAAACCAATAAGATCGTAAAAATCTCAGATTTTTTCGGGGTAAGCGACTTTCTAAGACTAAATAACTACAACACGTTCACACTTATCGAGCTGCTTGTTGTAATTTCAATTATTGCAATTTTAGCATCTATGTTACTTCCAGCTTTAAACCAAGCGCGTGATAAAGCCAGAAGTTCAATGTGTAGCAATAACCAAAAACAAATTATGCTGGCTCAATCTCAGTATGCCAGTGATTATAACGAATGGATGATCAGCGGCGTTCCTGTTAATGGTTATATAAAAAGTTATGGTGCGGTGTTGCTGGCCAGTTCATTAAACAGCCCAAGCGATAACTCGAAGTATTTACATGATGAAGCCGTCTTGCATTGTCCTTCCGATATGTTGGAAGTTAATTCTGGAGACCCCCACAAGCAACTGATGCGTGGCGTCTATGGAACATGGAGATACAACCTTTCCGATTCAATTGGAAGAGATCCTTCTTCAAATAATTCGCTTGGCAATTTTTATTTTTCCAATACCAGTACAAACGGATTTGTCGGTTATTTTACAATAAAAATGAAAAAAACGTCTAAAATCATCATTACGGGCGACAGTCGTTGTCCATCTTATGGAGGAGGATGTTGGATTATGCTGAGAGAAGTACGTTCTGCGGCTTCGCCTTATGGGGCAGTACTTCGTCATAGTAAAAAGTGCAATATGGGCTATGCTGACGGGCATGTGGAATCCCAAAATAATAACGAATTACGTGAAGGCGACATGGAATTTATAAATTTGTATATAAACGACGCCGCCGCATCCTGGAATGATGCAATATAAGAAATATGTGTTCCGGACGCAATTTGGGGTTGATAAGGTGATTATTAATAACAAGCACAAAAATTAAATAAAACATAAAAGGAAAAACAATGAGAATTCAAGATAAAATAGTATATTCTTTCCCGTCATGTCTCTATTGTATAATTGCGATATTATTGATCTGTTTGAAAGGAGACGCACTAGAAATCACCCCATCTATGTGGACGAACGATGAAAATGCTATATTAACCCAGAAAGAAGATATGATGCTTTGTCAGGTGATCCCTCCCAAATCGGGTATTAAATATACTCTTGACGTTGCTCCCAACAGCAGCTACCGTGTCTCAGCCGAAATATCCGGCGATATCACGGTACAATGTGTGGCATGGTCAAAAACATTTCTGCCCCAAAAGCGTATCAACGTATTTTATTATACCAAACCAACAAGCGAGTTTGTCGATTGTTCAGGAACATTTAAAACAAACGAAACAACCAAACGTGTATATTTAAACTTATTTGGCTGGCATCAGACCGGAACTTTTCGAGTCAGGAATTTGACGGTAACCAAGATGGACATTAACGTAAAATCCAACAGTGCGGAATGGACACCGACGCTATCAGCAGACAGTAAAGTTGAAATAGCTTCATATCCTATCAGTTATATGTTAAGAGAGGGATTTGGCTATCCGAAATGGAAAGGAGGTTCGCGGATTTTCACAGACCCGTCTGGCTGGGATCGGTGTGCGTTCAATGAAGGTTCAATCAACCCAAAGGATCGCATATCAAAAAAAATGGCAGGAGCACTGGAAGTTAACGCGACAAGCAAAGGCACGACTGGCTGGATGTGTATCCCAATAATGCTAAAACCCGGCAAAGCAATTCAAGTAAAATTAAAAATAAGAAAGTCCAGCGATTTTGCAGGGGCAAAACCTGTGGTGAAAATATGTTTTCTGGACAAAACTAAAGAACTGCTTCATACAGTAGATGTTAAGTTGCCGGTTTCAATTTCGGACACGGGTTGGATCGATATAAATGATTATATAGCAGAAAATAATATTCCAAAGGAAGCGACATTTTTCAGGGTATTTCTAGGAAACAGCTCTGAAAGCACAAAAGCTCATGGTGCTCTATGGTACAGTTCTCTTTGTGTGGGAAGACAGCATGGATATTTCTATCCCAGGGCTAATAGGTATGGAGGATGGTATCACTTGGGAGAAGAAGTGAAAGTAAAGCCTTTTAAAGGAATTTGTGCTCCTGAGGTTGAATCTGTTATCGGAATAGTTCGTGACTCAAAAGAAAAAGAATTATTCAGAAAGCATATTGATATTAAAGAATTTCAAACTCAAGGTTGGTCTTTTGAGCCTGCTGAACCCGGCTTTTATCTTATTGAATTTCACGCAGTGGTTGGCGGAAAGGAATTTCCGGTAATCGAACCATTCAATGAAAGGACAGTAAGAGAGTTGAAGCTTATTCCTTTGGAGCAAAAATATCTGCAAATTGCGGTATCTTCAGCTCCTCGTGGTACTCTTCAAGCTAAATGGTTGGGATTTTCTCTCAGCACAAGCCCGCGTGCACTTAGAGACGGGGTGTCAGAACGAGGGGTAAAGGCTATACGTTTTATGGGGGGGAGTTTTATTCGAATGCATGACAGCACATGGGCTGACTTTGAACCGGAACGCGGCAAATTCAATTTCTTCCTTGATGATTTCATCGAAAATCTTGGCCCCTTGAGAAACAGATCTGTTTTGAATATCTGGGGTATTCCTAAATGGGCTTCTTCACAGGCTGACTCAACCACGCAGGTGCGCGGTGGGCATCAATGGAAAATTGTCAAACCGGAAAAAAACGAATATACCCGTGAATTCTGGGGAACAATAGCCAAGCATTATAAGAAAATTGGAATTCATCGTTATGAGATATGGAATGAACCGCATTTCCCTGGTTTTTCCATGTTTTGGAATGATACTCCTGAAAATTTTCTGGAGATGTTCAAGGATGCCAGTCAGGCCATCAGAGCGGAAGATCCCAATGCAGAAATCTGGTTTGGAGGAATCGGGCAGCGTTATCTTGGATTTTATGACCGTATGTTAAAACTGGGAGCAAGAAAGTATTTTGATGTTCTGCCATTTCATGGACGCGATTCATACCCAGATAGTTTTCGTTCTGTTGAATCAAAATACGGAGACAAATCTCCTGTATACACTTCTGGAGAATGGCATGCTGTTCTAATTTCCTCTAGTGATAAGCCTCCACAATTGAATCCCCTTTCGACTGAACGCGAAATATCCAAAGGTATGCTGCTTGATCTCTTACGGATGAAAACTTGCGGCGTTAGTGACGTCGTGGCCTTTAATGCGGTTGGCTGGATCCGCAGGGATGGTCTGCTTCATCATCCAACATATGGAAATTACTCTGCTCAAGCAATTGGGCTGTTTGATTCTGTTCCATATTTAATGCCGCGTCATTGCGCGCTCGTTCTTCATGAATTCGCGGCCAGTTTCCCTCAATCATGTGATTACATCGGACAGTACAAATTTGGCGAGATAAACGGGGTAAGTTATAGCAATGGGGGAAAAACTGTTCTTGTTGTATGGCATAACGAAGATACACCTACAAAATGTCCGGAAAAGCTGTCAAAATATTTTACTGACAACACTAAAATAAAAAACTGGGAAGGTCAGACTGTAGCTATTAATGGTTTTACTTTAAATCCAGGAGATTTTTATTATATCACTAATACAAAGTCTATTCCGCAAGAATCAGAAAAGATAGATGTTTTTCATACAAACAGACCGTCCCTTAAGCTGAAAGGACCCTCTGGAGTTTTTTCTGACAAAGACATAGTTGATGACAAAGGAAATTTTATTCCCAGTAATGCAGTATGGAACGAACAGGACTGGAAAATACATAGTTATGGAAAGAAGTTTGATTGCTCTTCTCGTTTTGCGGTCGCCATTGTTAACGGAACATTTCAATTGGTGATTGAAACATCAGATACAAATTTCATACCAGCTAAGAACTCCAGATTCCTCTGGCTGGGCGATTCTGTTCAGGTTGGATTTGATGCAGTTGGAAAAGGTTACAAAATGGACAGAGTTGAGTTAGCCATTGGAAAAGATCAGACAAATAAAATCAAGGTTATGAAACTTGGTGCTCCAACATTGGGAGGAGATCTTCCAAGTGATTACACTATGCCGAGCGATTATCTCACTGATCAGACCATATTATGTAAAACAGAAGAAATTCCAGGAGGAATGCGCTATATCATACGCTTGAAACAATCAGAACTTTATCCAATGGTCATATCCGATATGGATTCTATTCGTTTTTCTCTGTTGATCAACGAAAATGATGGTACAGGCAGAATAGGCTATTCTCATTGGGGCGATGGCATAGGCAGTAGTAAAGATCCCACATTATACGGAACGATCAGGAAAAAATAAACTGCTAATATCGATATATAAAACTATCAAGGAGTAAAGATCGGGGTCAAACACATTATTACATTGGAGCATCAAACAAGACAGACTTTCGGCGTTCTTACTTTGAACGTCCAATGAGTTTTAGCGGTATGAAGAATTGACATCAGAACTTCGCGGGTATTCATGCCACGTTCCAATTGACACCCGATATTGAGTTTTCGCGCGATGACGATAGGTCTGATGTGTCGTTCGGCAAAATTATTTTCACACGAAATATGTATTGCAAATGGAAAAACAAGAAAAAAACTCGCCAGAATGCGCCAAACAAAAACCCAAACCCAATATATAAATGATAAATCTTAACGTCGCCGGAACTCCCCTGGAGATAAGCCGTAACAGTTACGAAAACGCGTAACAAAATAACTATAGTCATTGAACCCGATTCGCGCTGCAATTTCTTTTACACTCATCCGGCTGAATTGCAACAGTTCTATTGCCGCTTCCATCCGGATTGCGGTGAGGAAGTCTGTAAAATTAGTTTGCAGTTCATGCCGCAACAAGGCAGTAAGATAACTTTCACTGATTCCTATAGACTGTGCTACGTCGCGGCGACTAATGTCGGCGGCGTAGTGCTGACGAATATATTTTTGAGAAGCAATGATGACGGGGTGTTGCCTATACCCGGAAGTTTCACGGCAGACCAGAACTAATATATGGACGATTTCCAGCAAGGCGGCCTTATATTTAAGGATTCTGGAGGCGTCGTCGGAGTTACGATAGCCCAGACCGGTCTCACGCAAAAACTTTTCCAGACTGCAACGCATTCTGTCGGGAATAGTCAATACGAATGGAATGTCCGGCAGCCCGGCAATCCGGTATAACGGATCAGCCTGATTCTGATAATCAGGCGGCAGATCCGCAAGTGTGCGGTTGCCAAAGGACAATCTATCAGAAGTCTCCAGCCGCCAGGAAAAATTGACTGTTCCAAGTGCCATTATTTCTGAACCGGAACAGCGGAATTCATGTCGATCTCCGGGACCGTAAAGACAAAATGTACCAGGTTCAAGCAGAAATTTTTTGGAATTAACAATGCCAATTCCGGTTCCTTGAAACACATAAAGCAATTGATAGGCATAATTAAAACGCGGTCCGAGATGAACTTGTGATGATTCAAAATAGTTGGCACCGCGAATCTCCGGTGCAATGTTACTCCAATTTAACTCCTGCATAGTCCGATACCCCTATATATAGTCTTATAACAATATTGTCATAATACAATTATACATATATAATTATAATACACAATCTTTAAATCATATTTATGGAGATAAAAAAATGAGAAAAAAACCCAACGTTCTATTAATTTTCACCGATATGCAGAGAGCCGACACCATTCATGCATTGGGAAACACAACGATTCGAACGCCTAATCTTGATCGTCTGGTTCATGAAGGCACAGCTTTCACTTCCTGCTATTCACCGTCACCGGTATGCATCCCCGCCCGCTGTTGCATGCATTACGGTCTCTACCCGCAGAAGACCGGAGTTTTCGACAACTATAACATGCCGCCTGACAACGGTCATTCCATGCCGGGCATACTTGGGCGGAACGATTACTTTACCGCCGCAATCGGCAAGTGTCATTTCACACCAGACAAAGCAGCGTTACGCGGTTTCGACAGCCGTCAGATTCAGGAAGAATGTTGTTCAGATCCGGCAACCGACGACTATTGCCGCTGGCTTCAGGAAAACGATCTTGATTTTGATGAACCTCACGGCACCCGCGGTGAAATGTATTACATTCCACAAATTTCGCTGCATGACGCCGAACATCATCCAAGCCGCTGGGTAAGCGACCGCAGCATAGATTTCATCAATACCCGCAGCAACAAGGATCAACCGTGGATGCTGTTTTCCAGCTTTATCCATCCGCACCCGCCATTTGCGCCGCCCAAACCATGGCATAAACTTTATCGTTCTCCATTAATGCCGTTGCCGCTAACTCCGAAAGACAGCGATAGTTTATTGACCTGGGTGAACCATCATCAGAATCGTTATAAATATCGCGATCAGGGTATTGATAATCAAATGCTTCGCAATATGAAGGCCTACTATTATGCTACCATCTCATTTGTAGATTTCCAGATAGGCAGGATACTGGCGGCACTGGAGGTCAAAGGCGAGCTGGAAAACACCATGGTGATCTTCGCGTCCGACCATGGCGAATATCTAGGTGATTTTAATTGTTTTGGCAAACGTGGCATGCATGACGCCTCCTCAAAAGTACCGCTGATAATCCGTTATCCGCATTACTTTCCTGCGGATGAAATATGTACCCATCCGGTCAGTCTGGTCGATATTATGCCTACCGTTACCGCCGTAACCGGATGTGATACCGACGGGATAGAGATGGATGGAGTCGATCTGACAAGTATTGTTTCAGGAGCCTCAACGCGTGAACATGTCTTTTCCCAATTTTCTCAGGCAGAAAGCGCTATCTATATGGCGGTTGGCAATGATTTTAAATACGTGTATTCAGCTAGGGACAACCGGGAATTTCTGTTTGACCGCCGCCTTGATCCCAACGACACCCGTAATCTTGCCGGACTTTGTCTGGTTGAGAAAGAGAAGCTCAAGATCAAAAAAATCCTGCTGGAATATTTGCATTCGGTGGAAGCGAAAGAAGCGTACACGGAAACCGGAGATGGTCTTGACTGGCGGTTATATCCGCCTTACGATGATAGCTTTTTAAAGAATCCGGACGCCGGTCTGATTATTCAAGACCACGACTTCCTTGTTCTGAACGAGCCGGGATACACCCGCGACTTTTAATAATAGATAACGCACCCGGACTTTTCCGTCCAGGTGCGTCGATGAATCATTCGGAATGTTTCAACTTCAAAACAGATTGCATAAACTTACTATCTGAAAAATACAACTGAGCTTGTACTTTTTTTATTTTGTGAGTCCGATGAGTTTTAATGGATTATAATAACCTATCATATCCAGTTCCGCGTCGTCGAATATATCCAATCCGCGCAGATACATCATGCACTGGGACATATTTGACGCGGAACCGACCAGGCACTGTTTTTGCGGATTGTGCAATCTGCCGTCAGGTTCCAATATAGCGCGATTGCCCCATATTTCATACATGCCGGGCGCAAGCCCGGCTGCCGGAGAAGCATCGCTGACAATGATTAGATTTTCCGCGCCTTTCATCGCCGCCACACACCTGATAAAGTTATCCGGCAAATGATGTCCATCCCCGATCAGCATTGGCGTAAGCTCACGACAGGCGAGAGCGTTCCATATAGGGTTATCATGACGCGGCAATTCATTGGGCAGACCGTTGCCAAGATGAGTAAGAGCCTTAGCTCCGGCGTCAACCGCCGTCCGTATCTGCGCGGAATTCGCCAGATGATGTCCCAGAGAAACAACTATATTCCGTTCAGTGGCGTATGCAATGAACTCCCCTGCCCCGGGAGAATCGGCGGCAACCGTCAACAATTTCAACATCCCGCCGGAACAATCAATAAATTCAGCGAGCACGTCGCAATCCGGATCAAGCACATATTCAAACGGATGACATCCAACCGCGCCCGGCAGGCGGGAGATGAATGGCCCCTCCAGATGAACTCCGGGAATATGCGCTTCAAGCCCGTGCCCGGACACCGCCGCGTGGATCAACGTCAGATTTCTGCGATAGACGTCCAAAGACGATGTAACCAGTGTAGGCAGAAATATCACAGTACCACTGTCAAACAAGGCTTCGGCCGCCATAACAAAGGCGTCGGCACTCAAACCGGGCGATGAAAAATCCACGCCCTTATAACCATTCACCTGAAGATCCACATATCCCGGAATACTGTTCATCACGTCCACCATTTTTTCTTACAATAAAGAGGCAGCGGCTTCGTCAACAAATATCAAACATTGTTCGTGCCGTTGCAGTATCGACGCCGGATGCAGATTAGAGACTTCCAACTTCAGTGAATTTCTCACCGCCTCGGCTTTTCTGGCGTCGGGAACAGTGCATATTATCGCTTTGCTTTTCATTATATGTTTTATGCTCATAGATATAGCTTTACGCGGCACATCCTCCAGCGACGGGAACCAGCCTTCCCCCAACTGTTGTTTACGGCAAGCCTCATCCAATTCCACCACGATATACGCCTGTTCCAACTCAAAATCAGCGGGCGGGTCATTAAACGCCAGATGCCCGTTCTCACCTATTCCCACAAACGCCACATCGACGGGATATTGTCTGATTTTTCTATCCAGTTCAATACAAGCCTGCTCCGGGTCATCCCCGCCATCAACAAAATTACATTCCAATAATTTTTCCGGCAACTGATCAACAAAACGTTCCTTAAGATATTTTCTAAAACTCGCAGGGTGGGTCTCAGGAAGCCCGACATATTCATCCAGATGAAACATCCTCACCCTTGACCAGTCTATCCCCTCGCTTTTCACCAAGCTTGACAACATATCAAATTGACTTGCGCCAGTCGCCACAATAATATTCGCTTCCGCTCTTTCCGCCAATGCCTGACGTATCAACTCCGCTCCGGCGGCGGCAGCCGCCGCGCCGTTCTGTTCTTTGTCTTTGAAAATATTCAGTTTCATTTTCGCTCCTTTATTCTGCTTCACTTACGTTCATTAAACTCTTTCTTACTATAGTCATCGCCGCGCCCAGCGCGGTTCCTGCCGCTCCGAATTTAGATGCCTCCACCTGAATTTGTTCCGACTCCGGCCATGCCTCACGCATACCCCGGACAAAGCCGGCAATGTAATCATCGCCAAAACGCCTTGCCTCTCCTCCGATTATAATCAACGGCAGATCCAGTACTCTGACAAGATGCGTCGCCGCCTGTCCCAGCAATCTCGCGTTACGCTCCACACTCCGGCGACAGCAAATATCCCGCGCATCATAACGCCTGACGACTTCTTCAAAATCAATCTCTCCGCCGATAACAGCGGCAATTTCCGCAAGCAGAGCCGGTTCATTTACCAGCTCTTCAAGAGTACCCACTTTCACTTTGCCCGCATCCTCATAAGCCAAGGGATAACTCCTTAACTCCCCGGCTCTGCCATCAGCTCCGGGAAAAAGTTTTCCGCCTGAATAAATCACTCCTCCCACGCTTCTCCCGATAGATAAATATAGAAAATCAGGACATCCGCAAGCACACCCCTGTTCAAATTCGGCCAGCGCCGCAAGGCGCGCGCGATTTGAGACAAATACCGGCAGACCGGTTTGTTTTTCGACTTCTCCCGCAAGATTCCTTCCCGTCAGGTCGAAATTAGAACTGAGTACGATCTCATTACCATCAACAATGCCCGATACCGCTATACCAATGCCCTTTACCTTTATGCGCCGATTCCCTGACAAAAGTTTTCCAGTCAATTCCACTATCGCCGCGCATATCGCCTCAAAACGGTTTTCAAAATCCACGCTTACATGATTTACTTCATTAAGCATGCCGTCATATAAAACACCACTCAGAGCCATTCCACCGCGACCTACGTCAATGCCTATCGCGCCAAACTCCGCCGCGTTCAAACTTAGACAAGTCGGACGCTTCCCCCCGCCACGAGACGCCTCCCCTTTACCAGTCTCCAGCACAAATCCGCCACTTATAAGCTTATCCACCACCGCCGAAACAAACGGCTTACTCAAACCGCTGCCGCGCGCAATATCCGCCCGCGACAATCCACGACCATCCCTTATTATACTCAACACTCTTTCTATATTATTCATGCTTTTCTTTATGTTAGTTAACTTTACTAACTAATATAAACATTCAAAACCCGTAAGTCAATAACTGATATGTAAATTTTCTTTTTTTAACCTTTAACAGGACCATCAGACAAATTATTTTTTCAATTCGCTGATGACAAAAATGCCTCCGGCGTACCAGTTGGCACCTTCATATTTTTGGGGATTTTTCTCCAAGTCGGCACGGTTGCGTTCAAACAGAACATTGTTTTTGTCCAATTTATCGCCAAGGACTTTTATTACAACCGTGTGTTCCTGGTTCGGCAATTTGTCGCCGACGGAAAGGATTGCCAGTCGATGATACGTGCAGTAGCCGTCAATTCGTTTGACGATGCGTTTTTTACCGTCGAGTATAATTTCCAGATTACCACAGTCAGGTCCCAACAGGTCATAGATTGCGACCTTGGTGCCAGTGAACTTGAATTCGAGTTCCGCGCCGGGTTCGCCTTTCCAGAGTTTAGGCATTCTTTTACCGAAACGCTGGGCAAGCGAATCGGCTGTTGGAGTCCACTTGCCGCTCATTTTTGCGTCAGAAAGCGGATACATGCCGGCGTTTTCCCAATTGTCAGTCAGCATCGGTTTTCCTACCTTATGCGCTACGGGGCTGGAACCGGCTTTGATAATGTCAGGCATGGAACGGACAATTGCGTTCAGATAAAAAGTATGACCGGTATCAGTATAGGGATGAACCCCGTCCTTTGAAAAAGGAATCTTGCCATCCTTGCCTATCGGCATGACGGATTTTTCATTGAGCTCGTCGCCGGACACCCGGGTCATTTCCACCTTTTGAGCTTTCATATCCACTTTGCCTTCCTTCACCAACTTAGCGACTTCAAGCCCCAGGTGGATCGAGGGGATATGATAATAGTCGGCGACTTCCTCCATGGCGCTGGCGGAACGCTTCATCTTGCCTTTATTCAGCTGTTCGATATCCCGGAAAGTTATAGTGTAAACAAAACAAATATCACAATCCGGATACATTTTCCAGGTCTTGCGAACAATACCCTCCATTGCCTTCTTAATATTTTCAGGTTGGGCTCCGGCATCATTCACCGCGAATTCAACAAACAGCAGATCGGGCTTATATTTCAGGACATCGTGTTCAAGCCTGAAGACGCCAAGATTAGAACCGGTGCCGCCGATAGCCGCGTGGATTTCCTTGACTTTAGCCTTGGGATATTCTTTCTGAAACCATTTGCGGCTGAGTACCCGCCAGCCATCCTGAGCGGTAATACTGCCGCCCAGATAACCGATGATTACTTCTTTACCGGCATTGAGTTTAGCTATAAAATTGGGCATACCTGCTCGAGGAGTACACTCGACTTTATCACGAAGCGGATAATCTGATGCCGCCGAAACCGGAAAAATTACCGCTGCCATCAGGGTGAAGCAGCTTACAAGTTTGAATAGATACATTTTCCTAATTCTCCTTTGTTTGGCACTTAAATTTGCGAATCGAAAACATTGCCGTTCTCAATATACTTCCCGCAAGCAGTAAATCAAGCGATCTAAATTAAAGTCAATAGTGCCACAAATTAATAGTGCGTAATAAAAAAAATAGACTCGCTGGCATTTTAAATGTTAGAGAAGTATATTGAAATAGTTGAAAGCGAAACTGATTTGGTTCGCCGTTTTCGCCGATCAAAAAGCCCGTGTTAATGCGGATATAAAGGAAAATATGGTATGAGTTTTTTCAAAGCGTGTGTATGGATGTTGATCGCAACGATGAGTTGCGGAGTGTTTGCGGATGAGAAAATCAAAATAGAAAAAAGTACATTTCATTTATTCTTGTTGGTCGGGCAGTCTAATATGGCTGGTCGTGGCAAAATTGAGGCGGAAGACAAGGAAGTTGTTGAACGAGTGTTGTCGCTGAACAAGGACGGGAAATGGGTTGCGGCGGTGGATCCCATCCATTTTGACAAACGCGCAGCGGGAGTGGGTCTCGGGCGTACCTTCGGAATATTAGTATCGAAGAAGTATCCGGATATAACCGTGGGTTTAATTCCCTGCGCTTGCGGCGGGTCACCAATTGGAACCTGGGTGCCGGGCGCTTACCATAAGCAGACCAAAAGCCATCCTTATGATGATGCGATAAAGCGTGCCCGGTTGGCGATGAAGGATGGCGAGCTCAAGGCGATATTATGGCATCAGGGCGAGGGAGATTGCAGCGCGAAATCGGCTCCACTTTACGAGAAAAACCTCAGCGAGCTGATCGCGCGTTTCAGGAAAGACCTTGGAATGCCGGAGCTTCCGGTGATCATCGGACAACTGGGCAAGTTCAAAAAATGGAACTCCTACCGGGTGATGGTGGACAAGGCTCAACGGGATGTGGTGCTTAAGGACAGAAATGCCGCGTTTGTAGGTTCAGACGGTTTAACCTGCAATCCCGACCAGGTGCATTTTGACGCGGCGTCCTTGCGTGAATTCGGCAAACGCTACTTTGAGGCATACCTCAAGCTAAACAGCGACCAACGAAGCGCTGTAGCCAAGTGATATTACCGCAAGTATTGCTTCGCAATAAAAATTCAAATGGTAAAATTAGAGCCTCAGGGTCAAACAGACGGGAGCGACATTAGTCTCATCACCTTATTCCGCAAAATTCAAATATCCGCTCCTGGACATCTCTGAAACGTTCGCCGACCATCAACAGATGATATCCATCTTTGACCTCGATCAGGGATGCGCAATCAAGAGATTTATACAGATCCTCGGAATAAGAGAAATCGACATCCGAATCATAGCGCCCATGTAGCAGAAGCACAGGTAAATCAAGTTCAGCGTAATCGTTGATATTCGCTTGATGAAATTCATGTGTATCATTCTTCCAGCCCGTGCATAGGCGTCCGAAAGGACTGTTCAACCGCAGGAGATTCAATATAAAATCCCGATCGGAAGAGCATGCGTTTACCTTTCGAAACTCCTGTTTGACCGTGCGGGAACTGAACGTACTCATAAAGGCGATCATGTGTTTAACCGCAATTTGAGGGAACAGATAGGATATCGTCACCAGAAAGTTCATAACTGGAGCGGTAAATATGATCCTGTTAAACCAGGTGCGATGATATGGAGAATGAGCTCCAGTAACCGCAGAAAGCAGCAACAGTTTTTTGACCCGCCGCGGATGACGCACGGCAAACTCAAGCGCCATGATTCCCCCGCCGGAAAAAGCCACTAGTACATCCAGCGCTTCGATATGAAGTTCATCAAGCAGTGCGGCAAAAAGATCCGCCTGCTCCGACATCTTCCGGCAGTTTTTGAGCGGGGTGTCTTTGTAGCCGGCACGATCAATGGCGAGGCGCCGGCACAATGAGGAATCAAGTCCCATTTTGTCCATAACCATTAATATCTGTTCCGCCGACCCCGGTGAGCCGTGAAGTCCAGCCAGCAAGGGACCAGACCCGCCTTCAAGGCGATAAGCCACTTGTCCTAAAGGGGTCGACGCAATTAAAGACGAAGAGGTATTCATTAATCAGGTAATATCCTCATCGGCGGTATTATCGATTGTCTGACTTTCAAGCATGCTGAAAAAAGAGCCATCCGGTTTGAACTCAATACGCGCGTAAAGTATTTCCGGGATACGTTTACTGATTTTTTCCTTCAATTTTTCCGCGATTTGATAGGTTTTCGCTACCGTCATGTCCGGGTCGACCTCAACGGTCATAATCAGGTTGTAGCCACTTTTATATGGTACAAAGACGATATTATGGACGAAATGGATTTCTTTTTCGCCGTCGGCAATGTTTGATACCTTAACATATATCTTTTCGGTATCCTCGTTAAAATGTCCGGCAAAAAACAATGTCTGCTGTTCGATCTGGGGTGCCATTGCCCGAAAGCCGTCGGTGATGGCCGAGGCGATTTTTCCGACAAGCGAAACACTGGATTTTGTATCTCCGGCGATTTTATTCGACGGTACACCTTTGACCACTTCGTTGGCGATTTCGGTGATTTTTTCTTTTTCGGCTGTTTTGGATACTTTATGTTGAGAGAAATAGCCTTTGATGATACATGATGCAAAATGTTTGATCGAAGCAAAATAGCTCTGATCGGGAATGACCCCGATAAATCGGAATACATAGAGAACCTGATTTATAGGGAATGAACCTCCGATCACCAGATATTTGGGAACACGGGTTACGGTTTCTCCGCCATCGTAATAAGCTTTTTTGTGGGCGTCGAGTCCCTGATAGGCATACATATCGTTGCCATAATTGTAATTCATGTTAAAAATTGTGGTAATCAACGGATTATGGATATTCTCATTGTTTTCCATATCGGCAAGCGGCGACAGTCCGAAAGACAAAGTGGTGGCGCCTTGAGCTTTGAATATCTGTCCGGCTTCCTGATAAATAAGGTCAAAACATCCCTTGGGGGCATTATCCAGCCTGCGGACAAAGTCCGCCATGTACCCGATTATTTTACCATCTTTATACATCGGTTCGAACAAGACAAAGGCGACGACCTGACCTTCGGTGCAGGCACAGAATAAGCGTGTATCTGGTTCATAATCAAGCACCAGTGGACGGGTTAGCAGATTCAGTTCCTGAGTATTGGCTTTCCCGTTGAGCCAGGTTTCTGAGATAGAGCCGATCAGATCAATGGTTTCCTGCGATTGAGTGGAAAGCTCCACTACGCTGGTACCGGCTTTTTGCGCCGCTGTAATCCAGTGGCGTACTCTGGATAGCTTTCTGCCTTCGGTTTTGAATTTACTCAGGTCTATATTGGTTTCCACCCCCATATGATTGGCGTTGAAACCATGCTTGACAAAGGCAAGCGCGGTGTCATGGCTGCATTGAAGAACGATAGGAGACAGCTTGTTTTTTTTCGTTTCAGTAAGAAACTTCTCTACAACCACCGGTAAATCTTCTGGCGAGCAGAAAGGGTCGCCGAGTACAATGCGTTCATTGCCGATCTCCACGTCGGCGATAAAGCCTTCCGGGACTTCAAACGCCGTCATCAGGTTACCATAGGCCGCGGAGTAAGCGATGGGAAAAGACCCGCAACGCTTGAGGAATTGAAGCTGATGATCATTGATCTGTTTGGTTTTCATAATTTTGTGCCTCCTGTTGTCTTTGTCAGTACAAGTATATTTCTGTCATCTTTACGTTGATAATCCATAGAATCCACCAGCTCTTTGATCAGGAATATACCCAGTCCACCGGGCTGACGGTCTCCTGAGTCTTCGCTTAAATCAGGAGCGGAAACCATTTGCGGATCGTAGGGAATGCCCGAGTCGGTAAAGACAAGCTGCGCCGATTGGATTTCAGGATCATAGCGGAAAAGAACCGAAACTCCGCCTTCTTTATCTTCATACGCATAATTGACGATATTGATAAACACTTCTTCCGCGATAATCTGAAGGTGGTTTTCAATATCCTCTCCAAGATGATTCCGGGCGCAGACCTGTTCCAGATAATTCTGGAGCTTTGGCAATTCCTCCACTTCGGCGGAAAGGGTGAGCCGTTCAGGGCGATAATCCAAAATCAGCATGGTGATATCGTCATATTGCGGCGAATCGCCCTGAAATTCTTTTAATTGTCCATAAATATGGCCGGCAAGCTCTTCCGGAATATCTTTGCCGAAACGTTCCAGACTGGTAAGCAGACGTTCACTGCCGAATTCCTCTTCGCCGGAATTAATCTGCTCGGTAACGCCATCGGTATAGAGGAACAGGCGATCTCCGTGCTTCAGGGTTAGCGTTTCCTGATGATATTCCACGTCCGGCAGTGTACCCAGGATAAAATCTGGTTCCAGACGGAGGAATTCATAATTACCGTTCGCACGCCTGAGCAGAGGCGGATTATGCCCGGCGTTAATACATCTAAGCAATCCGGAGCTTAAATCCAGGATACCGAAAAATACTGTAACGAACATTCCGGTATCGTTATCAAAGCACAACATCCGGTTGGCTTCCGTAAAGACGGCAGCCGGTTCCAGACGCGACTTCGCCAGACTTTTAATCCATGTCTTGGCCGACATCATAAACAACGCGGCAGGAATTCCCTTTTCCGACACATCGGCAACAAGAAACGCAAGATGAGTGTCGTCGATCCAGAAAAAGTCATAAAAATCTCCGCCTACTTCCCGTGCGGCGGTCATCGTCGCGTAAAGTTCGACTTCATTTTGACGCGGTTTGAGCGAATCCGGTCGCGGCAGGGCGGAGGCTTGAATAGCGGCGGCAAGCTTTAATTCATTTTCATAACGTCTGCCCGCCTCGCTGATCGCTTCCCTGAGAGCACTTACGGTACTGTTGATACCAGTGGAAAGCTGGATGAATTCAGGAGAGGAATGCACATCGGCTCTGGCATAGAGATCCCCGGAGGTGATTCTGTTTAATGACGCACATATTCCCTGAATGCCTTTGATTACCTTGTATTCAACCAGAGCAGAGATCGCCCAGAATACCACGCTGAAGAGAATCATATACCCGACGCTTAGCAATAGCAACAGCTGGTTCCGGCGTTCATAAAGTTCTGAAAGCGGCAACAAACCAATGATATTGTACTCTTTATACTTAAGGCTCACTCCGAAATAGGGGGTCTCATTAATAACAACCTTATTGTAACTGGTCTGAGTCTGATCTTGCAGCCCAAGTTCCGAAAGCCTGAATTCTTTGACATCCAACGTTCCGTCACATAAAATATCGTCTCCTCTGGCGATGATGATCCCCCCTCCAGCTCCGATTCTGAAACTCTCCGCAAAAAGTTTTATATCAGTATGATCGTAAGCAATATTCAAGCTGTGCGAATAGTACTTCAGAAAAATAAAACCGGGCGCGTCAAGACGGGAAATATAAACATCATGCTCAATATCATAACTACCGTCAGCCGCTTTGAATTTGTGGGGAATAACAATACGCACAGGCGGTCTGGAAGCAACAACAGTCGCAGGAACAACTTCCGGAGGGAGATCCCTGGGGGCCGCCGCAATCTGGACGCCTGCCGCATTACAAATCCGCATCTGACTAGCTTTTAATATATTGCACAAGCGCCCAAGCTCTTTTTGATTGTGAATGGTTTCCGGTTGATATTTCAGCCACAATGCCAGATAATCTGCACGGAGCAGAATTTTATCATGGATGACCACCGCGATTTCTTCATAATTCTTGCAGGCATTATCAAGCTGGGCACAGGCAGCCTTGAGCTTGACCCGGATCAGAACTTCAGCCGCGCGATGAGCCAGCGCGGTCTGAACCATATAAGAGCCCGTAAAAGTCAGAATAAACGCAAGCAGTACAAATAAAAAAAGCCACTTTTGAAATGCTTTTTTCATTCCACATCAAGCAATTTGATGAGCTTTGTGATCGTCAGTATCTCGCGTACGGAATCATTGATATTTATGATTTTCATAGCTCCCTGACCACTCATCTGCTTTTTTGTCTGAACCAGTACGCGCAATCCAGCGCTGGCTATCACCTTTACATTGGCGAAATCAAAAACCAGCTCATTGATCCCCTTCAAACTCTTACCCAGCTTCTTTTCCAGTTCCAGCGAGGCAAGCGCATCAAATCTGCCATCAAGTTGAAGAATCAGTTTACCATTTTCATTTATTTCTGTGATTTCCATAGCATCCCCTTGTTTTTCGTATCAGAAAACTACAATTACTGCAACCAGTGAAACATATATCACTATACAGCAAGATGCAATCTACTTAATATTTTTTTACATCATAACGCACTGAAAATCTGTCAGGTCTGATTTTTATGTTTTCATGTTTCCCGTTCTCCGGTCATGTTTATATTATTGTACAGTTTCGATTACTCCTTGTCTAACAGCAGCAGGACGAGACCGTGGCGGCCTAGCTCAATATCGTATGTGTTCCCATCGGTAGTGGAGGCATCCCACGTATTCAATCCATCCGTTTGCGTCAGTTTAAAACCATCTATCTTGAGTTTGAAAGTCAAGTTTTCACGATGACTTTGTGTTGCCATTACCACGAGCTTGTCGCCTTGAGTGAAGCATGACGCAATGATCTCATTGGAATCCGATTGAAAATAATCATTATCGCGAAACTCACCGTTGAGTATGACGTCACGATATTCATCACGCAGGCGATTTGCCTCTTTGAGGTATTGCCGATAGTGTGGTGTAGTGGCGATGGTTTTGCGGCAACGGAATATTTCCACGTCACTGCGCAAGCCATATATCAGGGCGTGATTGACACGGCGTTCAATGTCGTTATCATCGCGTATTTCGCGGTCGCTAAGGCGAACACTCGGAAAAATATAGCTGAACCATTGCATGAAACTGGTGTAGCGTGGTGGTTCCCCTTTGCCCTGCCAGTCATTGGCGACATCTGTACCACCGGTTATATTGTGAACATAGTCAACATGCCGGGCGGTAACGTCAGAAATCCATTCTATCCCCAGAGACATGCTTGGACAGCGCTCTTTGATATATTTATCGATCTCGCCAAGCATTTCAGATTTAGCTTTCAGCGGGTTCATCAATGGGATCGGATGTCCATGGCTGGGGTCGTAACACGGACGGCTGATCCAGCCCAACTGGTCAAAAAACACGCCGTCGGCTTCGAGTTCGATTGCTGTATCCACACATTTTTTTAATTCATCAAGCCATTCCGGGCAGGTTGGACAGGCGGTTACAAAAGTCTTATTGCCGAACTCACGCAGTGCGGTGCCGTTGCCTCCGAAAGCATATACTTCCATGTGTTCATTGCCATCGGCTTTTTTCACGGAAATGCGTTTTCCGATCTCCCTGTAGAAAGGAGTGTTCATATCAATAAGCTGACCGTTAAAATAGACAATCAACTTGCCGCCTGCACGGTGTAGCCTGCGGACGTTTTCCTTGAGCGCGGGGAGTCCGCCCTGTGATTCATCAGCGGAATAATCCGGGTATCCGGCGTCATGCCCATCGCGGTGCCAGCCAAACATGAACAAGGTGTTTATGCCCGCGCTCAGACCGTCGTTGCAGATTTCTTCGAGCTGGTCATAGCGATAATGCTGTTCTCCATACTGGTGGCGCATGATGATCCGCTGCCAGCCATTCATGCTTTCTATGTCCGGGTTGGTTTTGCGGTTTCCAAACCAGCTGGAAGCCCAAGCTTTATATTTTTCGGCAGGGACATGCCAGGAACCGCGATAAGGCGAAAGTACATAATTTTCCGCCTTCCAGCTCTTCCCTTCTTTAATATACGGATATTTTACCATGGCGGGATTCAGTCCATGCTGATCCGCTCCGAGCAGATGGAGCGTAAATTGAAAAGACGTATCATAACTGGCAAAATACAGCCCCTCTGTATCATTTTCCAGTACAAAAGCATTGGTGGAAGCAACACCGGGGTACAGGCAGCTCCGGCGTATTTCAAAATTGTCTTTCGCCATATAACGAGTATAAGCGGAACGGACAAAGTTAAGAACGTTCTCAAAGCGTTGTCCGGTGTTGCTTGACCATATAAGCCGCTGTCCCGGACTGATATTGCAATGGGTTATCAGGGGAAAATGCAGTTCGCGGACTTCAACGCCCGCCGCGTTGTTGCTGATCTCCGCGGAAAAACGCAGTTCGTCGCCAATTACTTCTACGCCGATAACCAGACGAACGTCCAATGTAGCTCCCGACTCCTCGGTCAGCGTTGGATATTCAAGAATAAGAGAATCGCCCTGCTGGCTTATCGCGGGCACGCTGTTTTCAGCCGACGCCATGAGTTCCAGTTCCAGTCCGCGACTGTAGATGATTCGCCACAGACCACCGTTTCCCGCGTAATCGTGCCCGGTCGCCACGTGCGTCAATGATTCAAGAAGTCCTCTCTGATTCAGAGAAAACGCCAACTTGTCCGTTTCCAAAGTATACATACTTTCTCTCATGTTTTATTTTATGAATATAATCAATAATACCGGTTCCTATGGTATATTATTTTATAAGCAATATTGGCTATTGTCAATATCTTTTCAGTTTTTATACTTAAATAATGTAAAATAATTTGACAAACTCTATTTTTTACATTATCATTATTTAATATTATTAAATAAGCGGAGATTGACAGATAAAATGATACAGGTAATAGGCAGAGCGTTCAAGATACTGGAAGAAGTGGCAATCGACCCATTGCGGGTATGGTCAATAGCGGAAATGGCAAAGATCATAGACGTTCAGTCGGCAACATGTTTTCATATAGCCAACAGCATGGTGGAGCTGGGTTATCTTGAGCGCCTGGGCACTCGCAAAGGATACCGTCTAGGACCGGCGGTGAACCGTTTATGTCATTCTCCGGCATATCGTCCGGACTTGGTCGAAGCGGCGGATCACCTGTTGCGCATATATTCCAAAACCCTTAGTGAACCCGCTTTACTGTGCGTTATCAACGGCAGGAAGAGGTATATTTTGTGCGAATCCGGCTCAGGAGGAAAACTAAAAGTGAATTACAATCTTACGGTAATCGAGGATATTTACAACACCGCCACCGGGCGCATTCTGCTGGCGTGGCAGCCTGAGGCGCAGGTCAAAGAACTGGTCGCCGCCGCAGGTCTGCCCCGAGGTGAATGGGAGGAGGCGTCCACTATTGAAAAGTTATTTGAGGAGTTGAAAAAAATCAGAGAAGGCAATGGCTTGGTATTACTGAACAACTACTATCTAGCTCAAGTCGGGTTTCCTGTTTTTGACGCGGAACACAAGATGGTGGCGGCGGTCGGCAGCTATATCCCCAAGTACCGGTTCGTAGGCGAACATAGTGAAAAAGTGGTGATGGCATTGCTGGACGTTGCCGCGAAAATCAGCGCGGCATTGGGCAATAGATCCATGACCATAAATGTTTCCTGATCAATGCTACACTTGACTTTCTGATTTGCGCAAGTCTATTTACAAAGACGCAATCTGACAGATAACAGCACTATCAGGATTTACGCGGTGATTAAAATCAATGACCATCTATCTATCTCCGACGCCGAGTTCAGCGAGGCAGTTGCTTATTGATAAAGTTTTATTTCAGCGAAATATGCTTTACCTACTTTCAGACCCGGTTTCAGGCTGTTTTTGCTAAGCATCAGAGTGATTCCCGTCAATGGGTCATGCCATTTCGCGTCCTTCGCTCCTCCCCAGAAAACATATCCCTTGCCGGACGCTTTCTCGACATTGATATCCTGCCAGTCTTCGTCGTCCTTCAAATCAATGGTCTGCTGATGGATCTGTCCGCTGCCATCGATAAGCCTGAGTTTGATAGAGTCGTAGTCTTGAGTTTTAATCTTGAAGGATAATCTTTTAAATGGTAATGGCTTGGCGAGTTTGCGACCGAAAGCCACATAACCGCCGCCCTTACCGAAGGCTCCTTCAAGGTAGGCGGCAAAGCCGCTGGCGGTGTCCAGAGCCTTGACAATGGCCATATTGCCCTGGGCTCCGGGGAACTCCTTGCCGTTGGAGTATGCCCAACCATTGACGGCCCGGTTGGCAAAAGAGCCTATGACCAGGGGGCCCTTGCCCATGGCGTGACTGGCCATGGCAACTGTGACAATAAGAATGGCGGCTGAGATTCTCATATCAATACTCCTATTCCTCGATTCTGATCCAGTTATAAGCGGAAGGGTCTTTGCCGCTGCCAATGCCGTCCCCCCAGCGCAGATAACCTTTTCTGACTTTCTTGTCGCAATCGTTGACGAGGAGTGAAAATCCAAATATCATGCCGTCCTTTAAGCTCGGCAAACCCAGTTCGCTGACCGGAAATCTTGCCATACAGATGGTCTTATTGCCCTCGCGCTTTACGTTCAGGCTGACATTTTTCGCCAAACCCGCGGGCTGTTTCAGTTGGGAAATCTCACGATAGACAAGCGATTTTCCTTTGTTCAACCCCAGGGTGTATTCGGAGTAGAGTTGGGAATCGGCTTTTTTGTCGAATGACTGAAACGCCACCTGCACGCAGTCGCCGCTCCACATGCCATCAATCGCCTCATCCTGTTCATGAATATTATCCATTACCTCCACACAGAGCGTGAGCGCATCCTTTTCCCAGGAAACATAAAATCCGGCATCAATATCTGAGCTTCCTCCGTATACTTTTGAGCTGAGGGAACGGTAATTTTCCGGATTTCCCAGCGCGTATTTAACAGGATTCTTTCCGACTGGCCTGGAAGAGCCGACCCGGGCCGGGATTTGCGGTTTCCCGCCCGTACCCGCAGAAACATCTGAAAAAGCAATACGCTTGACTTGTGCAATTGATATCGACGTGAGATCTCCGATAACAATGAAAGGCCTGGATTTGACCGTAAACTGGAAAGCATCAGGAATAAATGGCGCATTCCGGTTTGCCGTCCATTCGCGCATACCCCAGTCGCGCTCAAGCGGCTCATATCCGGCAAAAAATACCATCAGAGTATCTTTCGGAATCCCTGGGCTATTGAGAGTCACGCTCATATTGACACTATCCACCACGCTCCAGGCGGCTAGAACATCGCGCCCATCGGGCATTTTAAATTTTAGAGCAACGAGTCCATCGTCTGGACTTTTCATTTTTTCCACAAAGCGCCCTTTCCGTACAATTTCAGCGATTGAGCGCATGACATAAAACGCAGGTTTAGGCGTGAGATCCGTCCTGACAATTCCAAAATTATCTTCATTGTGCTCAGGATTTAATCCGTCATCTTGAAAGCCATACCACCAGAGCCCTTTAACTGAAGGTATAGTTTTTACTAAAAGGAAAGTTCTAGCTATATAATCAGCCGTTTCCTCGTCAGTAGAACCACCGCGTTTCGTGAAGTTAGGCCAGCCGGTTTCGGTCAAGTACAACGGAAAGTCTTTTCCGTCATTGTATTTCAGTAACAATCTTGCAATGCCTTTAATGCGTTTTATGTACGCTTCAGGTTTGCGTGCATCGCCTGGCAAGCGATAGTGATAGGAGTGAAATGCCACCCCGTCACAATGATTAAGTATTCCTTCTTTAAGAGTCTGCTCAAAAAACTTTTCCCCGGTACAAACAGAATTGGCAATCACTGTAATTGAAGGATCCACAGCTTTCATTCTGGGATATGCAGCCGCAGCCAACCTCACGTAACTCGCCGCATCACCTTGTCCCCTAAATTCTCTCGACACGCCACCCCCTCTATCCCACTCATTCCAGATCTTATAAAGATAGCATTTTCCTTTATACTTTTGTACCACATATTCACAAAATCCAGCAAATGCCTCTATCGCTTCACGAGATTTCGGGTAGCCTTTTTCATAAATTGGATTGCTACTGGTTATAGTCTGCATTGGCATTAAACCCAAAGCTGTAGCCTGTTCCATATAATCGATATACATGGAATAATACTCATTAGGCTTATAAACGCCACGTTTCGTTTCCCAGTTATGCCACCGAATCCCAGCCCGCGGAGAAATAAAACCGGCATCCTTAAACACTCTCAGATTTTCTTTAACCATACCTTTACGTTGTTGAAAATGAAGAGTCGACCCAATTAACAGTTCATCTTCTGCCGCCGCCGCAGCAGCAGCCGCTGACCGCAAAAAAAACGTCGAAAAAGCAAAAACAATTATAATCCATTGTATCCCATTCCCCGCCTTACAATAGTTTGATGCAAAAATTCTCCCTCTACAGCATAACAAACGAGTTATATTGAGTAAAAAGTAATATTGAATGAGCATAGTTAAACCCTCCTTTCTTTAATTTTTTCTTAATAATAATTAATGTTTAAACCATAAATCAGGCTCTATATCATTGTTCGGCAAATCAGTTCTCCACTCAACATGTTGATCCACAAACACAAGATTATCGCCTTTATTATGTCGTCTTTCAAGCTGTCCGTCTTCATACACTGGAGTTGCTCCAGAGAAAGAATCATCACTGCAATCCGCCATCATAATTGGATTAAACCTGATATGTATAAATTTCCCTTTCATATATCGATTAAATCCATAACTGAGGCGATCAGCATAAGGACTTAAGTCAGAAAGACATAAATAGACTTTAGGTTTATCTGCACTCCATGAAGCAGATGTCCTTGACGGATTAATGTAAGGATATATATTTCTGTGCCAAAGCAACGCCGAAGTCTGATATGGAGTGTGATCATCATAGTCCATGCTGTAAAGAAATGTCGCACCAGCAAGTTGTTTAAGATTGCTTTTGCAGGTAATTTCTTTAGCCTTCTCTCTAGCTTTGCCTAAAGCGGGAAGAAGCATAGCTGCCAATGTTGCAATAATGGCTATAACAACAAGGAGTTCAACTAGAGTGAACACATTCAACCATAATGAGTTATATTTGCTCAGCTTTATTTTGCCACGCAAGCCATATCTATCCGTTTGAAATTTACAAGTCAACATTTTTCCCATCTCCTTGTGTGCTTTTGCGATTTATACATTTTCTTTTTACCTGTAATCATCACTTAATTATAAAATAATATCTCTTAATATATATCTACGCGATATGTGTTTTAACGCGAGAAATATTAACATGTCTTCGAATGAGGTTTATAGCTCATACTTGATTCTCCGGTAAATATTTTACTATTATCAGCCCAAATCAGCAACCCATCGTTCCAAAGGCAAGACGATCCTGACATCCATTCCAAACAACGTTTGACTCCGCTGGAATAATTCGTTGCAGTTGCATATGTTATTGAAGGTATGTATAACTTTGCCATATCATTTCCTCCAATTGAAGCAATAGCAACATCTCGACCCGCCATGAGACCATGATCTGCCAAGGCGCGGCAAGCTCCGATGGCCTCGGCGATACTATTGCAAAGCAGGCATTTAGAATTAAAAGTACCAGATGAAAGTTGTGTCTTTATAAATTCAAGAGCCATCAAATAGCTATTGCCATACGACTCAACCACAACATTAAAAAGTTTTCCACTGAGTTTAGATTTTCTCAACATTGCCCGCCAATCCTTTATATTCCTTAGTACAGTGTTCGCTTCAGGCTGAGCATTGAAGAAATCTATTTGTTTATGTCCTTGGCTCATCAAATGTTCAACTAGCATTGGTACAAGGTTATTTGAAGTCATGGTCAGAGACGGAATGCCATGCCCGGAGAGATCTCCCCCAAGACAAATTAAAGGAGTTTCGGCTTTTCTTATCATCATGGCAATGCGCTCCGGCATTTTTTCAGACACGGCCACGATAAAAACTCCATCAAAATTCTTCAAGGTCTCTTCTAATATTGCGTCATCCCAATGCATATACAGCGATGTCCGGCATTGCCAGCCATTTGTCTCAGCTGTCTGCATAACAATTTCATGGCACATGAAATGGTAGTTTGACGGATAGGTCGGCATCAGAATCGCAATACGTCCCTTCTTGCCGATCCCGACGGCATCGGCGCTGAGCGTGCCATTTGCCTGTCGTTTTAGCAACCCCTGGCTTTCCAGATTGAGGACCGCCTTCCTCGCGGTCATTTGCGTCACTCCGAAAGCCTCGGCAAGTTTGCGTTCGGACGGAAAACGCACAAACGCGTAATCTCCAAGCCTTATCCGTTCGGATAAAATAGCTTCCAACTTAAATGCCTTGCTCTTTCTCATGACTGGATTCCTAATGTTTTCTTTTTATATTATATCATAGTGATATAAATAAGTCAACTAACCATTCACATGAGACAGCGAAAAAAATCAAAAATATTTTTCTCCCCACTGAACCCGTCACTGCGTTTACATAAAAATCACTAATTTATGGCGCTGAGCAACAGATCCATGACCATAAATGTTTCCTGATCGATGCTCCACTTGACTTTCTGATTTGCGCAAGTCTATTTACAAGGACGCAATTTGACAGATAACAGCACTACAGGATTTATGCGGTGATAAAAATCAATGACCATCTATCTATCTCCGACGCCGAGATCAGCGAAGAATTTACCTGCTCCAGCGGCCCGGGCGGACAAAATGTAAACAAGGTGGCAACCTCGGTACGCCTGCGCTTCCATGTAGCCTCGTCATCACTTCCGGACAGCGTCAAATCCAGAATATTCACGCAACTTGCCAGACGCATCAACACCGCCGGAGAACTCATTGTAGAAGCCAGAACCCATCGAACCCAACTGCTTAACCGTCAAGAAGCCTACCTGAAAATGGAAAACATATTGCGTTCAGCTCTTATAAAAGCCCCGCGAAGAGTAAAGACCCAACCCACCAACGCATCAAAGAGAAGACGTCTGGAACATAAAAAACAGCGTTCCGAGCTTAAGAAGATCCGCCGGAACACCTCAGACCTGTAACTGTCAAACAAGAAATAAAAAACAGCAAAGAGCGCGTCCATCGTTTATCCTCATTATTCTATGAAAATTTATTTAAAAAACATTGACTAATTGCTATATAGCAATTACAATATATGTATTATGAAAAACAACAAATACAGCGAAATAGAAGAAATACTGAGAACGGAAATACTTTCCGGCAAATTATGTCAGAATCTGCCTCCAGAGCGGAAGCTGGCGGAACGCTTCGGGGTATCATACCTGACGGTACGCCGCGCGGTAGGAAATCTGGTGGAAAAGGGATTGCTTTCACGCGAGCACGGGCGCGGGATATTTGTATCCACTCCGGATCGGGAAGTTACCCGTACCAGCGGACTGGGCTTTGTGGTGCCTGAACGTGTTCTTGGAGCCATGGGAAATATAAGTCCGTTTTATCTGGAAATCTTTTCAGGCGCGGTCTTTCAGGCGCAGAAATACGGTTATCACCTTATCATAGAAAGCGATATTGAAAAACTGGTACCGCTGGGCAATAAAGGCGGCGCACGCAAAGTCGATGCGATCCTTGCGGTTTCCACGGACTATCCGGAGGTCTTTCATGAAGCGGCTAAATTTGTGCCGGTGGTGATGCTCGGCTATAATTACTCCGGCGGGAATTTTCCCTCGGTTTTCATTGATGACTTTGCCGGAGCGCAGAAAGCAGTCAACCATCTTATCGCCAATGGACATCGCAGAATAGTGCATGTGGTGGAAAACAAACAGAACATGTCATTTTATTCGCGTCTGTGCGGTTACCGCAAGGCGCTTGAAGATGCGGGCATAGAACTGCGCCCCGAATATGAGATACCCAGCAACATCGGATTTGAGGAAGCACTGCTTGCTCTCATGCGCGGCAAAAATCCTCCAACTGCGGTATTTTGCGCCAATGACGGTTCTGGATTACGCATAATCAAGGAGGCTCACAACTACGGCTTGAAGGTGCCCGACGATATAAGTATAGTCGGTTTCGACAACCTTTTTTACTCATCCTTAAGTGTTCCCGGCTTGACTACCATCGCCGTCCCCAAGCTGGAAATAGGGGTGCGCGGCGTGGACAAAGCGGTGAGCTACCTGGAGAAAAACTTGCTGCCCAAGGATTTCAGAGAGGAAATCAAACTCGAATTAATAATAAGAGAATCTGTAAAATCACTAGGAGTTTCAAAATGAAAGGTCTGATAAAATATTCCGGCAATCCGGTATTATCGGCACAGAACATCCCGTACAATTCGTCTCTCGTATTCAATGCCGGAGTAACCAAATATAACGGCAAATATATCATGGTATTCAGAAATGATTACGGTTTTTTCCCGGGCGGACAGAAAGATAAAGGCACCAATATCGGCGTGGCATTCAGCGACGACGGTCTGAATTGGGAAACTCAACCAACGCCCTGGATAGAGATCAAGGACGATCCGGAAATATCCCGTTTCTACGACCCGCGGCTGACGGTCATCGATGGCAGATGCTACATGTGCTTTGCGGTGGACACCGAGCATGGCGTACGCGGCGGAGTGGCGGTAACCGATGACTTTGACTCATATGAAATATTGTCAATGAGCACTCCTGACAATCGCAACATGGTGTTGTTTCCCGAAAAGATCAAGGGAAATTTCATCCGCCTGGAGCGCCCCTTCCCTGAATACGGTCGCGGCTACAAGGAACGTTTTGACATATGGATGTCCGAATCCCCGGATTGCCGCTACTGGGGTGATACCCGTCTGGTGCTGGGTACCGAAGATGTGCCATTCGCCAACTCCAAGATCGGCCCCGGAGCTCCGCCGGTAAAAACCTCAGCGGGATGGCTGACAACATTCCACGCGGTATGGAAACATGAGGACAAACTTCTCAAAGGCTGGGAGACAAGCGATTGGAGAAAAGAATATTATGGCGGACTGGCGTTGCTTGACCTTGATGATCCCTCAAAGGTCATAGGCATATACAAGGAACCACTGCTTAAAGCTGAGCACGAATATGAGATCGACGGTTTTCGCGGCAGTGTGATATTCCCCGGCGGAATGATTCTGGAAGATGACGGCGAAGTAAAAATATATTACGGCGCCGCCGACACGTTCGAAGCGGTAGCCACCGCCGACGTCAATTACCTCATATCGCTCTGCAAATAAAAAAACGACGACCACGAAACCACAAAAAAATCCATATAAGCTTAATATTTCTTTGTTTTTGCTTTTGAGCTTGACGCAAATGTGGTGTAGATTATAGCGCTAAGTTGAAAAAAAACAAACAAAAGGTTATGTATATGGGTTTTTCATGTGGTTTCGTCGGACTGCCCAACGTGGGCAAATCCACTATTTTTAACGCGTTAAGCAAGGGAGGCGCGGCCGCCGCAAACTTCCCTTTCTGCACGATTGAACCGAATACCGGCGTCGTACCCGTTCCAGATGAACGCCTGAAAGTATTGGCAGAACTGGAAGGCTCTAAAAAAATAATTCCGACGACATTGAAATTCATCGATATCGCCGGACTGGTTCAAGGCGCGAGTCAGGGTCAAGGTCTCGGCAATCAGTTCCTGGGGCATATTCGTAATGTCGACGCCGTGGCGCATGTCGTCAGGGCGTTTGCCGACGCCGACGTGGTACATGTGGACGGAAAGTTGGATCCAGTCAACGACCTCGAAGTCATCATGACCGAACTGATGTTATCCGATCTGGAATCCCTCGAAAAACGACTTCAGAAAAGCAAAAAAGCTGCGCGTACCGGCGATAAAGACATGAAGCTGGAAATGGAAATGGCACGCAGATTTGCCGACGCGCTCGGCAACGGCGAAATTCCCCAATACGATCGCGAAGATCCGGCTGAAGTGGAAACCGCCGAACAGCTCGGACTTATCTCCATGAAACCGGCGTTTGTCGTCGCCAACGTCGACGAAGAAACCTTAAGCTCTTTCGGCAAAGACGATACCACCGCCGCGCTGGTCAAATTTGCGGCGGAAAAAGGCATGGAAGTAATTCCGGTATGTGGCAAGATCGAAGAGGAACTCGCTCAGTTGTCCGAAGAGGAAGCCCAGGATTTTCTGGAAGATATGGGAATCGGCGAAAGCGGTCTGGTGAAAGTCATTCATACGGGATACAAACTGCTTGATTATATCACATTTTTTACAGTAGGACCTCAGGAGGCACACGCCTGGACGGTCGAACACGGTGCCACGGCTCCGCAGGCGGCGGGCAAAATTCATACAGATCTATGCAGAGGATTTATCCGCATGGAAACGGTATCATACAAAGACATGGTCAGTTGCAAGGGGTGGAACGCGGCAAAGACCGCAGGCAAATTACGTATAGAAGGCAAGGATTACGTGGTCGAGGATGGCGATGTGATCCATGTAAGGTTTTCGGTCTAGACCGGACTTGGAGCATTATATGAATATTGTATTTATCGGCATGAAACATTGTGGCAAGACCACTCACGGCAAGGCATTTGCGGCGGAAATGAACTACAAGTTCTATGACACAGATGATGTGCTCATGGATATGTATAATCGCCGCAACACATGTGCGCTTTCAGTGCGGGAAATTTTTGACCGCATCGGAGACGAGGGCTTTCGCGAGCTGGAGGAAGAAGTCATGCGCCTGCTACTCAAGCTCGGACAGCGCAACGTCGTGTCTATGGGCGGGAGGATGCCGATCAATGAGACAATACAAGCGGACATGAAACAACTCGGCTTCACCGTGTTTTTGAAGCCCCCCCCGGAAGTACTGTTTAAAAGAGTCAAACGGCGCGGACTGCCGTCTTTTGTTGATCCGCTCCGTCCGCTTGAGAGTTTTATTGAGCTCTACCAGCGGCGGGAGAAGTATTATCTGGACTGCGCCGATTTGGTTATTGAGATGGATGATTTGCCGCTCAGCGAAGCCAGAAGCTTAATTTTCAGCAGAATCAAGGAGAAGATCAATGCCCGGTAGCGTATTTGGACAGGAATTCAGGATCACGACTTTCGGCGAGTCCCACGGAGGAGCCGTAGGGGTGATAATCGAGGGAGTAACTCCCGGCATGGAACTGTCGGAAAAACTTATCCAGAAAGATATGGATCGCCGCAGACCCGGGCAGTCGGATGTGTCCACTCCGCGCCAGGAATCGGATATGATCCATATAATGTCCGGAGTATTCCACGGCAAGACTACCGGCACGCCCCTTATGATGATGGTTCAAAACCGGGATGCAAGACCGATCTCATATGATAAGATCAAGGATATATTCCGTCCAGGGCATGCGGATTTTGCCTATGAACGCAAATACGGCTATCGCGATTATCGCGGCGGCGGGCGTTCATCAGGACGCGAGACCGCGGCACGTGTCGCCGCCGGCGCGGTGGCTAAAATGATTCTCAAACAGGAAAACATTAAGATTACCGCTTACGTAAAACGCGGCGCGGGCATTGAATGCGAGAACATTGATTTTGATGAAATAGAAAAGAATATCGTACGCGCCGCCGACGCCGAAGCGGCTAAAAAGATTATAGAAAAAATTGTCGCCGCGCGCACCGAAGGCAACAGCGTCGGCGGTATCGTCGAATGTGTAGTCAGCGGCGTTCCCGCGGGACTGGGAGAGCCGGTATTTGACAAACTCGACGCGGATATTGCCAAGGCAATAATTTCCCTGGGCGCGGTCAAAGGTATTGAATTCGGCGCCGGATTCGCCGCCGCAGATATGACCGGCAAAGAAAATAATGATGAAATAACTTCCGCCGGATTCCTCAGCAACAACGCCGGCGGCATAACCGGCGGCATCTCCACCGGACAGGACATCATCTTCCGGATAGCGGTAAAACCAACACCATCTATATCCTTGTCTCAGAAGACCATAGACACCAATGGCAACGATGCGGAATGTCAGACTTTCGGCAGACATGACCCTTGTATTTTCGCTCGTATCGTCCCTGTTGTCGAGGCAATGACCGCAATCGTCCTGGCAGATCATCTCAAACGGCAGAAAGCTTTATTGGTATAAAACAGCTAAAATGGCTCACTTTATGCGGTATTTGCAGAGAATTTATAATTCAGGAAAAAAGAGCACATGCGGATGAATGAAATAATAAATCATAATCTGGGAGAGCAACCCATCACCTCGCTTATGGAGCGGCATGAGTTGACGGCTCACGATCTAGTGGCGGCGTCAACCCAGCAGCTCACGCACAAGATGGTCGGCAAAGCCTGCAAGGGGCGCCGACTGACGACCAACATAAAGATGAAAGTCAGAAACGCCATAAGTCAGGCTGTAGGAAAAGAATACAAGCTCACCGAACTATTTGATTATTGAGCTTAAAAGTGATTTTTTTAACATAAAATACAAAATCGGGGTTGAATAGTTCGCAATCAATACTACTTTAGTATGAATTTAGGGTGAGATAAAGTCCTTGAGTATATGCCAGTCACGGCTTCAGACCTAACTCTCCCCCAAAAATATTGCCTCCCCCAAGGCTGTTAGTATGAAGCCGTGACTGGCGTGTATTCTTTTTCTCATCCTCTGTCTTTTTCAGCTCAATCCCCGATAACAATCGTTTCCACTCCACTCATGCGTGCAAAGTCGAGCATGTGAGCGGTAGTCAATACCGGAGTATGAACGCAATGATGAGCACCACCCGCCTCGATCCATCTTCTGGCAGCCTCGGCGAAATTGGGTTTTGGCGTCCAAACGGTACTTGCCACCGGAAGCTTCAACAAAGGAGCATCTGGTTTTTCCACCTCAACTTCATTAACCACCAGATGATAACGGTCGCCGAGATCAACCATCGTGGCATTGATTGCGGAACCGGGATTAGTGGCAAAAACCAGCCGGGCGGGAGCTGATTTACCGCCTATGCCCAGGGG
>JAFGXT010000248.1 GCA_016936495.1 Victivallales bacterium | reverse complement strand
CGACGTAAAAGTAATCATATCTTCCGGCTTTTCCAAAGATGGCGATATAGATGATTTGAAAGAAAAAGGACTATGCGGCTTTGTCAGAAAACCTTACCGCCTGTCAGAATTAAGTCATATTCTGGCTCAAACCCTGAAAACTGATTAACTCGAAAGCAGATAAATTTGAACTCATTAAGTATTTTTTTATTTAATTCCTTTAAAAAGTGTGCTTTCAGGCTTTATTTTTCGAAAAGACAATATACATTTTACTTTACGATCACTTTCTGGTAACCAAAAGAGGAATACAAATATGAAGGTATACAATTTCAGTGCCGGTCCCGCTATGCTACCTAAAGAAGTAATGGAGCAAGCTCAGGATGAATTTTGCAATTTCCGTGGAACAGGATGCGGAGTTATGGAACTTTCACATCGCGGTTCTCAATTCATGGAAGTAATCCAGGGCGCAGAACAGAATGTACGTGAGCTTATGGGAGTCAGCGATGACTATGCGGTTCTCTTTCTTCAGGGTGGAGCCAGCATGCAGTTTGCCATGCTGCCGATGAACCTGATGGCTCCCGGTGGATTCGCCGAATATGCCGATACCGGCGTATGGTCTTCCAAAGCGATCAAGGAAGCCAAGCTCTTTGGCGAAGTCAAAGAAATCGCCAGCAGCAAAGCCACCAATTATGACCGTATTCCCGTAATCCGCCATTGGAAGCCGGAAGCCGGGGCGTCATATATGCACATCACCAGCAATAACACTATCGCGGGAACCCAGTATCACGCGTTCCCGCCGCTCGACAACGGCACCCCGCTGATCGCGGACATGTCCAGCGACATTATGTCCAGAGTCATCAACATGAATGACTTCGGTATGATTTACGCCGGGGCGCAGAAAAACCTCGGTCCAAGCGGAGTTACTCTGGTGATTATCCGCAAAGACCTCGCGGAGCGTTGCCCCGCGACCGTTCCTACCATGCTCCGTTACAGCACTCATATCAAGGAAGAGTCCATGTTCAATACTCCTCCGACGTTCTCAGTATATATCCTGAAACTGGTAACTGACTGGATCAAGGGAAAAGGCGGAATCGCCGGGATCGAGGAGATAAATGACACAAAATCTGAAGTATTGTATGAAGTAATCAACGCAAGTTCATTCTACAATAATCCGGTATATCCGGAAAGCCGTTCCAGAATGAACGTGGTTTTCCGTCTGCCCAGCGAAGAACTTGAGGCTAAATTCCTTAAAGAAGCCGCTGCAGAAGGCATGACCGGACTGAAAGGACATCGCCTGGTAGGCGGTATCCGCGCGAGCATTTACAATGCAATGCCGCTTTCCGGCGTTGAGGCTCTGGTTGACTTCATGAATGAATTTGAAAAGAAAAACGGTTAAAGGCTGAAGTTTATTTTCAGATTTTTTTCTATTTTCGATCAACGCCGGTACCGCAGTACAATGCGAATACCGGCGTTTTTCTTATAACCATGAATCCGGAGGGGATGGATATGTTAACTGCGCATAAAGCATTATGGTGGGAATCTTTAGATGAGGCACAGGTAATCTGTAAGCTATGCCCGCGCCACTGTCGTATCGGCAAAGACACATATGGATTCTGCGGGGTACGCAAAAACATTGACGGAGAACTATATACTCTCGCCTACGGATACCCTGTGGCTTTACAGGCTGACCCTATAGAAAAGAAACCGCTACTGGAATTCATGCCTGGAAGCAGGGTGTTTTCTCTGGGGACTTTCGGCTGCAACCTCGGTTGTGTCTTCTGCCAGAACGACCAGCTTTCACGAGGGCACTATGATGAAGCAAGGCAATATGATTATTTCAGTCCCGCGCGAATCGTGGAACTGGCGCTGATGCATGGTTGCAAATCTGTGGCTTGTACTTATAACGAACCTACCGTATTCGCCGAATACGCTATTGACATAGCCAAAGAAGCCGCAAAAAACAAGCTCGCCTTTGTCCTGGTGTCAAACGCCTGTATTACTCTTGAAGCAGCGGCGGATCTATTCCCGCACGCCGACGCGGCTAACTTTGACATGAAAGGGTTTTCGGAAAACTTTTATGCGGAGATGACCAATTCGCACCTTCGACCGGTGCTGGACGCGATAAAATATTTTTATTCACTGGGAAAACATGTGGAGTTGACCAATCTGGTCATTCCCGGCAAAAATGATGACGACAACATGATACATGCGTATCTGGACTGGGTGGAACAGGAGCTTGATCCTACTGTACCGCTGCATTTTTCCGCTTATCATCCAGCGTGCAAATGCAATATCCCGCCCACAGCCGCCACCACCTTGCGTCATATAAGAGATACGGCGCACGAACGCGGCTTCGATCATGTCTACCTCGGGAATATATAACAGCTTCCGTCAGGGTGCGGATTTACCGTCGCGGATGAAGTTGAATTTCAACGCCGCCAAGCTTGCCAGCAAATCACAGGCGCGCATAAGGCAGAGGTCTCTGTCGATGCTTTTACCACCGCGCAAGTCTTCAAAACCGATGATAAAATCGCATTTCACCGGGATCATCGGTTGTGCGGCGCAAGTCTTGAAATCTTTTATTCCAGCCGGAAATTGCGGTATGGACAAATAGTCCCCGTCCTTCAGCTGGAACAACTGACTGTAATAAGGTTTACCCGCCGTTTGTCCGCCGATTGTCAGTCCGGTATGACTGCTTCTGATCTTTTCCGCCATAAATTCAGCCGAACCCGAGGTCTTATGTCCAGTCAAAACCGCGACAGGCTTACGAAAAAGTCGTTCAGGAGCAACTGATTCCGATGCGGGAAGTTCCTCTGCCGGGCATACCAGCCGGAGGAGTTTCAACGCGTTGATCTTGTCATATCCGGAACAATCCCGCAGGTCAAATACGATGCCCGCCGCCTGTTCCGCCGAAGAAGACAATACACGCAGATCTTTTTCCAACTCTGAAAAAATTTTTCCAGATATACCATAAAGTCTGATATAAATTATTCTATCGTTGGCGATAAGCAAAGGCGGACAAGCCAGCGGCTCTGCAGGCTTGTCCGCTTCAATAAGTTTTTCGGCTTCACTTGCGGGAATATAAGTCAACCCGCAATTAAAACCTTGAAGAAACCCGTTGATGATCATTTGCGTCCTTTGCTGACTGGAAGTATCCGTCAGTTCCGGCGCATGCTTTTCCAAAATATCAACAATGTTCCTGATGTGTTTCAGCAGAAGATTTTCCGCCGACGCCGGATCAGAAACAGTCCCGGTGGCAATGTCGCTTACCGTGATGACAACATGGTCATCTTCTACAGCGTTGAGCGTAGTGCTCAATAACGCCATCGGGAATATCACCATCAGAAAAAGCTGACGCAACATGATTTTATTTATCCTTTGAGTTCTTCCTGAAGTTCCATATCAGCCGCTTTGACAATTTCGGTCTGCTCGACGCGGAACGCTTTAAGCTTTTCAGCCACGGCTTTGTCTGACAACGCCAGAATTGCAGCAGCATACAACGCTGCGTTTTTAGCCCCTGACTTGCCTACGGTTACCGAAGCCACCGGAATTCCGGGAGGCATTTGCACCGTCGCGAGCAAAGCGTCCAGACCGTTAAACGGTTCGCATGCCATCGGCAGTCCGATCACCGGCAAAGTAGTATGCGCGGCTACGACTCCGCCCAGATGCGCGGCCATCCCAGCTGCGCAGATAATGATTTTCAATCCTTCAGCTTCTGCACTGCTGGCGAATTCAGCCGCTATTTCCGGTGTACGATGAGCGGACATTACGCGCGCGGTGAAAGGGATGTTGAAATTCTTAAAAATTGAGAATGCGCCCTGTAAATTCGGCAGGTCGCTTTTGCTGCCCATTAAAACAGCTACTTGTGGTTTGGCCATACTTGTGGTCCTCTTCCTTTTTGTTAACATGTTTCTATGCAAAAAGACCGGTACGCATTTATTGACAAGTGCGTCCCGGTCTTCCAAATAATTATTGAAACCTGATGATATACAGTATTTCTACCTTTATTCCATATTAGTTCCACTGGTGTCACCGGCAAGCTTTGCCGCCGCGACTTCCTCTGCTGAAGCATAATCGAGTTTACCCTCGGCTATTTCAAACAGAGCGATGTCGAGATGGTTCTCGCAATCACATTTGACCATAGGTCTGGCACCCATCGCCAATTGCCGGGCCCGTTTAGCCGCCACAATAGACAGCATTTTCGGATCCGTAATTATCTTCTTTGCTTTTTCCAGATATTTGTTGTTCACTTATTGAGCTCCTTTCCGCTTAACTTGATTGTTCGCGAAAACCAGTTTTAATAATCGATAATATCACGATGATTATCAATTACAGACGTATCACCACTGGTAATCGCTTCATATTTTGCTTTCGCATCAATATAAGCGTCATTTACATATCTTTCAACCAAAGGTTGACGTTCATCATGATTAAATGCGTCTTTAAGCATGAGAGCACCCACATAAATGGCAGTTTCGCACTCTACAAGCCTTCTTGCCATCTGATCCAGATAAGCACTGTCCTTTCTTTCAGAGACAAATTTAACTGCTTTTCTCTGAAGTTCAAGCATCTCATTCAACTTGCCTTTCAAACGACCAAGCTTGCCTTCATATGGCAATGACAACAAGGGCTGAAGTTCGCTTTCGACCACGCGCAGGACAACTCCGCCGATGGCGGCGACGACCTGAAGTTGAGTAGTACCTTCGTAGATGTTGGTGATTCTGGCATCGCGGTAGTAACGTTCCGCGTTGAAATCACGCATAAAACCGGTACCGCCGTGTATCTGGATGCAATCATAAGACACCTGATTAGCTACTTCAGTAGCCATAGCTTTACACATAGGAGTCAGCAACGCCGCCAGTTTCGTATAATATTTGGCTTTTTCCCTGATCTCATCGGTCAGCTGCTCTTTAGGCAGATTATCAAGCATATGAACATAACTGTTACGCAGATCCACAACTTTGGTAGTGTTGTACATCAATGTCCTGGTAGCCTGAAGTTTGACTTTCATTCCGGTCAGCATATCGTAGACCGCTGGGAACTGGTCAATAGATTTCTTGAACTGTTCACGTTCCTCAGCATACTTACGGGCTTCACGGAATGCGGCTTCCGCAATCCCCAACGCCTGTCCGCTGATGGCTACACGTGCGCCATTCATCAGCGACATCACGTATTTGGTAAGTCCGCGCCGACGTTGTCCGCACAGCTTTGCCGGAACATTGTTATATTGAAGTTCGCAGGTTGCCACGCCGTGGATGCCGAGTTTATCTTCAATACGACGCACCACCAGTTCCGGGCATGCCTCCGCGATGAACATAGACAAACCGCGACCGTCACTGGTCCCATCTTCGGAACGTGCCAGCACCAGATGCACCTTGGCACAGCCATTGGTGATAAAACGCTTCATACCATTAAGATACCACTGTCCCGTTTTTTCATCCTGCCACGCACGCAATCTGACCGACTGGAGGTCTGAACCTGAATCCGGTTCGGTCAAATCCATTGAGCCATCGGCTTCTCCGCTGGCGAATTGCGGCAGGTATTCCTGGCGCTGCTCTTCGGTGCCAAAGTCGCAGATAGTCTCAGCTATATCCTGAAGTCCGAACAAGTTCTGCAAGCTGGCGTCAGCACGTGATACCATTTCCGTCATCATCGTGTAAATGGTATTTGGAAAATTGAGACCGCCGTACTGATGCGGCAGCATCACGCCCATCACTCCAGCCGTTTTCAGATCCTGAAGATTTTTCTGAGTGAGCGGGTGATAAGTAACTTTACCATTTTCAAAGTGCGGGCCTTCCTGATCCACGGTGCGGGCGCGCTCGGCGATGTTCTCACCGCAGATCTGACCGACGACTTCCAATACGCGACGATAGTTATCGCGAGCATCATCATAATCCGCCGGGGCGTGATCAAATTCCTGCACGAATTTAAAGTCGTGTTCCTTCAAGGCTACCACTTCTTTCAAATCGAGCGTATCGAATATGAACTGCAAGTCTTTATTGTCTGTAAAAAAGTTTGGCATCAGATGTATCTCCTCAGGCTTTAGCTTTGAAAGCTTTTATCATTTGCGGTACAATGGAGTTGAGATCGCCGACGATACCATAGTGAGCGACCGAGAATATCGGCGCATCCGGATCGGTATTGATAGCGATGATCTTCATGCTCTCATCCATTCCGGCGCGATGCTGTATGGAGCCGCTGATTCCGCAGGCGATATAGAGCTTCGGACGTACTGTAACTCCGGTCTGTCCGACCTGATGGTCGTGATCTATCCAACCTGCGTCTACCGCCGCGCGAGACGCCGCGATCTCACCGCCAAGTGCTTCCGCCAGTTGTTCGATCAGCTTGAAGTTATCTTTAGAACCGACGCCGTAACCACCGGCGACGATTATCTGAGCGCCTTTGAGATTTACTGATTTCTCTTCACGCACCCGCTCAATGACTTTTACAACGGTATCAGCGTCGGACAATTCAGGAACGACCTTGACCAGCTTGCCTTTTCTGCCGGTGTCTGGAGCATCCATCTTCATAACGCCTTCGCGTACGGTTACCATTTGCGGATCGTCCCAGGTATTTACGATGGTGGCGATGATATTGCCGCCGAAAGCGGGACGTATCTGCATGAGTTTGTCTTTATAGAAATTCTTATTGACCTTATCGTCAAAATCATCGATTTCCAATTCGGTACAGTCAGCGGTCAATCCGGCAAGCTTTTCAGACGCCACTCTGGGCCCGAGTTCTCTGCCTTTATGGGTAGCGCCGAACATAAGAATATTGGGCTTGTGCTGTTTGATCAGATCTATTATCACCTTGGCGTAAGGCTGAACTGTAAACGGTTCGAGCCGCGGATCTTCCGCCATATACACGGTTTCGCAGCCATAATGATAAAGAGGGTCGACACATGAGGTAAGTTTATCGCCAAGCAGTACGCCTTCGACTTTAGTCCCCAATTTCCCTGCAAGTTCACGGGCTTTGCATACCAGCTCCAGGCTTACGTCGGCAATTTTGCCTTCTTCCTGTTCTATGAAAACCCAGACGTTTCCTTTTTTATCTGTCATAATTTGATTACCCCAGTGTATGATCTGCAATAAGTTCATGGATTAATTCGGTGATGCCGGCTTCATTAGCTTCGATCATCTTCGAGTCAGTCGCTTTCAGGACTACGTTCTGAATCTTTTTCACCTTGGTGGGTGAGCCGTTCAGACCTGTACGCTGGATGTCGGCGCCGACTTCGGAAGCGCTGTATTCGGTAATCAGCAGCCCCCGGCTTTTGAGGTTTTCCTGTTCTACCGCGAGGGCTTCCGCATCTGTATAATTAGCGTTGGCATGATCCCGGGATAATTCAAAAGGCGTTCTTGCCTTTTTATATTTCATAAGTCTTCTGGCGGCGGCCGGACGTGGTTCATTCGCGTCGATCACGGTCATGAGTGCGGGCAACGGGGCTTCCACCACTTCATATCCGCCTTCGATTTCGCGGCGTGCTTTGACTTTATTTTTTGACAGTTCAAGTATTTCTTCAACATAGGATATCTGGGGAAGCGCGAGCTTTTCCGCCAGCTGGGGACCGACCTGAGCCGTATCACCATCAATTGCCTGACGTCCGCACAAAATGAGATCATACTTGCCGATTTTATTAGCACAACAACTCAAGGCGTAACTGGTCGCCAGGGTATCTGCTCCGGCAAAAGCACGGTCAGAGAGAAGCACGGCCTCATCCGCTCCGCGGTACATGGCCTCTCTGAGGACTTCCGCCGCGTTAGGCGGTCCCATAGTACCTGCCACCACCTTGGCTCCATACTTGTCTTTGAGCTGTAATGCCAGCTCAAGCGCGTTCAGATCTTCGGGGTTGAAAATTGCGGGAAGGGCGGCACGGTTTACTGTGCCATCCGGCTTCATCGCATCCCCGGAGATGTTCTGAGTGTCCGGGACTTGTTTGACGAAGACTAGTATCTTGTAGCTCACTGTCTGACTCCCTTTTGTCTATGTTTTAAGGTTATAAGTTTCCTTAGAGTCTGTTCCCTACAGGCATACAGATTGGTCTTAAATCTAGCACACTGAAAGACAAATGCCAGTGTAGAATCGGTAAAATTTCCTACTTTATCCAATCTTACGCAAGGAATCGCTAAAAAAAATCTTTCAGATCACTACTTTTCCCATCACTGCATCAGGAGAAACACATGACTCCACATATACTTTTGCCAGAGAGTTCGGAGAGAGAGATTTGTCCTTGCAGAGCACTTTTACATAATTATCGCTCCAGCCGCTAAGCTCGCCACTTTTCAGGCGACGTTCAAATAAAACCGGCAAGGTCGCGCCCTGCTGATCGCGAAGATATTCCTGTGCCGAAGCGGAACATATCCGGCTGAGCTCATCATGACGTTGTTTTGCCTTATCCGCCGGAATCTGGTCGGGGAACGTCGCTGCCGGGGTTCCCTCTCGTGGAGAAAAAGTAAAGATATGGGTATTGGCGAAGTGCATGCGTCTGGCAAAATCACAGGTTTCTTCAAAAAGTTGATCAGTCTCGCCGGGAAACCCGGTAATTATATCGGTACCTATATGGATATTGGGAATACGGCTTCTGGCTTCAGCGACAAAGGCGCTGAATTCAGCAATAGTATAATGCCGGTTCATGGCGGTAAGTATCTCATCGGTACCGTGCTGCACGGACAAATGCAGGAATCTGCAGACTTTATCATTATCCGCGATCAGGTCAAGCAAAGCACGATTATCCGGATGCGGCTCGGTGGAACTCAGGCGGATGCGATAGTCGCCGTTGATGGACAGCAGCGCGTGCAACAGCTCCGGCAACTTACGCCCCTGATGATTGTAGGTACTTACATTCACACCGGTTATGACTATTTCACGATAACCGTTATCCAACATGGATTTAAACTCATCGATTATTTCCCGCCAATCGCGGGAGCGCTCCCTCCCCCGGGCGTAAGGCACAATGCAATAAGAACAAAATGAATTACAGCCTTCCTGTACTTTGAGCAAAGCCCGGCTTTTAAAAGGAAAGCTCCCCGAAGCCTGTTCGGAAAACACCTGTTCCCATTCCTGTGCGACGGAGTCAAACAATAATGGACGATGTTCTTTGAAATAGCGCGCCAGGTGCTCAGCTATATGTTTTTTTTCGGTATTAGGCAACAGCAGATCAACGGCGGGCTCATCATGCCACATAGAGTTTTCGATTCCGGCGCTGCATCCGGTAACAACGATGCAGCAATCCGGGTGGGAGCGACGGAATTTACGTACCGCCTGGCGGCTTTTCTGCGCCGCTGTTCCGGTAACCGTGCAAGTATTGACGATCATCACATCGACTCCGCCGGGGTGTTCCGGCTTGACGACAGAGAAACCGGCTTTTCCAAGCCGATCAAATATCAATGCGGTATCCGCCTGATTAAGACGACAACCAAGTGTAAGCGCGGCAACTGTTCTGGTATTTCCGGGCATCAGTGATCCTCAGTTACAGACGACTTCGGCAAGCATATAATCGACCACGATAGAACCGCCGCCTTCAAGTTCTTCGTAACGGCGGAGTATCTTGCGCATGTCGCTTACAGACACTGGTTTTCCACTCGCGTTTTTAGCTCCGGTAAGCTGTACCTGTTTAAGAAATTCCATAATGGAATCGTGCTCGGCCTTTTGTAACGAGGTATGAATCCGGCAGGAGTCAAACATGGAACACTTAGCTTTAAGTTCCTCTTCATTGAGCAGTTTGGGACCAGGATACTCTATACCCAATTCACTGAACACTTTATGAAGAGTAGAAAAAGTCCCCTCCAGCAAGGTGGAGAAAATCAACTTGCCGCCGGGTTTCAACCTGGCTTTAATATTATTCATCACCGGATCAAGATCACTAAGCCACTGGAAAGCGAGCGCGGAGATTATCAAGTCATATTCTTTCTCTATATTCGCCTCGGAAATGTTATAGCGCTCAAAATAAGGAGCTATTCCTTTCCTGCCGGTCATCGCCGGAGGAATATTAGAGCGGCAATGATCAAGCATATCCGGGGAAATATCACTGATAACGAAAGCGGCATCCGGAAAAAGCTGCATCAGCCCGATGGTCAGAAATCCAGTGCCACACCCGAGTTCCAGCACATTATGCACCTGCTTCTGATCGGGAACATTACTCTCAATGAAATCATAGAGGCGTTGAGCCGCGAATTTCTGAAAAATTCCCGCCATGGCATAGGATTTCGATGACCTTGAAAAATTATTCGCTACATTGCCTGGGTTTGACATAATATCAGATCCGTCCGGTAAACAAGTTCAGTATATACGTATATTCTTCCATACGGGTAAACGGGACCGCGTGCCCCGCTCCGTCTATCTCACAGTATTCACAATTGGCGATATGGTTGGACATAAACAATGCCTGTTCATGAGCCGCGATACGATCATCGCTTCCACTTATGGTCAGAACCGGACACGCTATACGGTCAAGAATCCCTCTTACATCATGCTCCAGCAGACAATTAAGTCCGGAAACAAGGCTTTCAACATTTATCTGCGCAGGCACTTCAAACGTGAAATCCTCTGGTTCCGCCATACTTTTCATAAAATCCTCCAGGACGCGTTCTGGAGCTTTTTTCAATTGCAGACGCATCGCTTTGATGATCTTCGCCCCCTGCCCCGGATAGTTTTCCGCCTCACTGAAGCGAGCGAAAGGCGCAAACAGCACAAGAGCCTTTATACCCGGCAATTCCGCCGCCGCTTCCAGCGCGAACATCGAACCCAGCGAATGCGCAACAACAATGCAATCCGTTTCCGCCACGGCGATCTTAAGTCTATTTCTAATCGCTTCGACTGAAAACACAGTTCCCGGCTGAAAAAAACCATAATCCATTATTTCAATCTCGGAAAACGGCAGTTTTTCATAATATGCGCCGGGGGTTGCCCAGCCTGGCAGTATGAGTGTTTTCATCCGGGTATTCCTGCTGATTATCAAATTATGGTCTTACCTGACCTGAGCCGGTAACTATATATTTATATGTGGTCAACTCCGGCAGCCCCATCGGACCACGGGCATGGAGTTTATCTGTACTGATACCTATTTCCGCGCCCATGCCAAATTCACCGCCATCGGTAAAACGAGTGGATACATTATGGTACACAGTAGAAGAATCCACGCCATTGAGGAATATTCCCACGCTTTCCTTATTGGAACTGACGATACAGTCGCTATGATGAGAACCGTACTTATTGATATGATATACCGCTTCACAAACATCTTTAACAGTACGAACAGATATTTTCAGTCCCAGATACTCGGTATACCAGTCATCTTCAGTAGCAGGAACAGCACAGGGAGCAAGACCGCAAACGGTGGAATCACCGCATATTTCAACACCTTTTTCCGTAAGCGCGGCAACTATGCGGGGAATAAATTCCTCCGCTACGTTCTCGTTGACCAACAAAGTTTCCACCGCGTTACAAACACCGGGACGCTGACATTTACCATTGATAATAATGTTTTCCGCCATATCCATATCCGCTTCCGCGTCAACATATACATGGCAAACGCCCTTGTAATGCTTAATCACCGGAATTGTCGAGTTTTCCACCACCGTACGGATAAGACCTTCACCGCCACGCGGGATGATCAAGTCAATATATTGATCCATCTTAAGCATGACATTTATCGCCTCACGATCCGTCCATGGAATAAGCTGTACCGCGCCATCAGGCATACCCGATTCCACTCCCCCGCGATTGAGACAATGAGCTAGAATAATATTAGAATTAATAGCCTCGGAACCACCGCGCAAAAGCACCGCGTTGCCGGCTTTCAGGCACAATCCGGCAGAATCAACGGTTACATTCGGGCGTGACTCAAAGATAATCCCGATAACACCAAGGGGAACGGATACTTTATCTATTTTAATACCGTTAGGTCTGACGACGGAGGATAGATGCTTGCCGACTGGATCATCCAGCGCAGTAACTTCACGCAAACCGTCCGCCATGCTTTTGATTCTGGCGTCGTCGAGTTTCAGGCGGTCAAGCATGGCGGCGGACAAACCTTTTTCTTTACCAGCTTTCAGATCTTTCTGATTTTCTCGTTTTATATCAGCGGCGGCGGCTTCAATGGCGTCCGCCATTTTACGGAGGCATTCATTTTTCTGTGCGGAAGTCATTCCAGCGAGGCGATAAGCGGCAAGCTTGCATTTTTCGCCCATTTCCATCAGGCTAGAATGTATTTCTTCGGGTGAAACGCTTCTGCTCATTATACAATATCTCCAGAATTAGATTAAATATTCAGTACCCGTAATATATAACCATTGTATGTTTTTTCAATAACACTGAGCTTTTATGCCGGATAAAATTCTTCATCAACATAGAAAAGTGGATTACAGATAAATAAATATCAAGTCAACGCTTCTAGGAGGTTTTGGGACCGTAATGGATATCCATGATGCGCAGTTCCGGTTCCGGTAGCGGTTCATCATTAAGAAAACGTCTGACCAGCTCCGGCGCCTGGGCGCGCCCGGCTTCATCCAACCAGTAAATATTCAGTCCCTCGCGTTCCATCTTGCGAAACCATATATCCTGACGTTTGGCGAACTTTCTTATACTGAACAACAACTGATCACGCATCTCGTCGCGATCAAGCACCCCCTGTAAATAAAGCGCAATAAAACGGTACTCAAGACCGAAAAATTCCAGCCGCGCATAGCTCACCCCCTTTTCACGGTGCAAAGCCTCGACTTCCTCAATCATACCGGCGTCCAGACGCTGATCCAGGCGCTGTTCGATCCGGCGGTGCACCTCGCTGCGATGATAATAAGGAGCGATTACCAGAGGTTTTATCATGCCGGCAATAGCCTTGACCTGTGCCAGCGGAGAATCCAGCATCTCCAGCGCCCTGATGAGCCTCACCGGGTTCTCCTTGTCCTTGAGAGCCTCCCAGCGTTCAGGCGAACGACTGCGAAGCATATCCTGAAGCTCTTCCAGAGTTTTTGATTTCAAAAGGGTACGCTTGGCGGACTCGAAACCGCCACCAGGCAGTTCATAGCCTTTCAGAATAGCGTCCAGATACATGGCGGTACCGCCGCAAAACATCGGTAAACTTCCGCGCGAAGCAATATCGGTTACCGCTTCCGCCGCGTCATTGCAAAAACGCAATAGATGAAAATCCCCTTCCGGCTCCTCCACATCAATCAGATGATAAGGTACAGATTTCCCGCCGGTGATATAGTCCTGAAGATCCTTGCCTGTTCCCAGATCCATGCCGCGAAAGACCTGCCGGGAATCGACACTTATCACTTCCCCGTCGAATTGACGCGCCAGATCCACCGCCAAAGCCGTCTTTCCTGTTGCGGTAGGACCGGTTATCACCAGAACTTTTATATTTTTGTCCATCAAATTTCCTGTTTGTGTTAGCAAAATACCAAAACCATTCTAAGTTATAGAGGATAATGTAAATTTACAATCAATATTCAGAAAAAACCGGACAAGTTCCGGTGCACTCTGATAATTTAACGGGAAAGACATATGGACAAACAAAATACTATCAAAGATCCGGTCTCGGTTTCCGGCATCGCGCTTCACACCGGAGCCAGAGCTGGACTAAAAATACTGCCCGCGGAAGAAAATACCGGAATAACTTTCCGCCGCGTCGACCTCCCCGGGAAACCCGAAGTCAAAGCTCTGGCGCAAAACGTTGTAGACGTAAGACGCGGCACGACTATCGCCAGCGGAGATGCCAGCGTCGTTACCGTAGAACACGTTATGGCGGCGCTTCACGCGGCGCAGATCGACAACGCCATTGTAGAAATGGACGGCTTTGAGCCACCAATCCTCGACGGCAGCGCCCTGCCCTATTGCACCATGGTCAAAGAAGCCGGAAAAGTCGAACAAAACGCTCCCGCCCGCTATATCGTGCCCAAAGAACCCGCTTATGTCGAATACAAAGGCACCAAAACTATTATCCTGCCCTGCGATAGATTTATTATCGATTGCGTAACTTCTTTTGGCGACAGCCCGCTGGACACCCAGTACAGAGAGCAGGAAATAACCGAACAGAGCTTTATCGAAGAAATAGCTCCGGCACGGACATTTGTATCCTACCGCGACCTGGCGCAGCTTCTGGCGATGGGACTGGTAAAAGGCGGCAGCCTCGACAACGCCATCATCATCCATGACGGAGCGATGATATGCAAAGAGGAACTGCGCTTTGAAAATGAACTCGCACGCCATAAGATACTTGACATCGTTGGAGATATGTACCTGACCGGATGCCGCGTCAAAGGTCATGTCATCGCTATAAAACCTGGACATCCGACTAATGTGCAGCTTGCCGGAGCCATCCTCAAACAATACATATAAAATCATTATCAACAATAATATAAAAAAGGAATCACACTATGAAACTGCTCGGCCCAAAAGAAATAAAAGAAATACTGCCACATCGCTATCCCATGCTGATGATCGATCGCGCCATGATCGAAAGCGACACAAAAGTTACAGCGGTAAAAAACATCACTTTCAACGAAGTCCATTTCCATGG
>JAFGXT010000247.1 GCA_016936495.1 Victivallales bacterium | reverse complement strand
TAATGTGAAGTGTTGGAAAAGTAATTCCTGTACAAAATACGCAAATTAGAGCATTCTCTCAACATAACTGAATGCTTACCATTTGTCAACTTGAACTAAACCGCTACGCGGTAGCACTCCCGCATTCAAACTCGTATTCCTGTCAATATAATTAATGACGATGGTATATTTTCTCCGAAAAAGATGTTAATCCGAACATCTTTACAACTCACAAAAGTCAAGGAGACAAGTACCATGGGTATCTTACGGGAAAAAATGTTGCGGGATATGTCCGTCCGAAACTTCGCTGCCAACACTGTCGAATCCTATCTCAGGTCAGTTCGGGATCTGGCAAAGCATTATATGATTTCGCCTGATCGTTTAACTCAGGAACAATTACTGGACTATATTTATTTCCTGATCAAAGAACGAAAACTTGCTTCTGGTTCCATAAACGCGGTAACTGCAGGCTTGCGTTTTTTCTACAAGGAGACCATGGGGATGGAAGATCTGGCAATGGCAATTCCTCCTCGTAAAACTCCTCGAAAATTACCAGAAATTCTCAGTGCCGGTGAATTGTCGAAACTTTTTTCGGTAATATCAAACCAGAAGCACCGGGTCATGCTGATGACTGCTTATGCCGCGGGCTTACGTATCAGTGAAGTCATTAACTTAAAAGTCGGCAACATCGACAGCGGCAGAATGTCAATCCAGATAAAAAACAGCAAAGGACGTAAAGATCGTTATACTATTTTATCTCCAAGACTGCTGTTTGAACTGCGAGCTTATTGGAATAACTATCGGCCTAAAGATATTTTATTTCCGAGTCCTGTAAAAGATGGCCCTCTTGATCGTGCAGCGCCAAGTTTAGCATTTCGGAAATATAAAGATAAAGCTGAAATTACAAAAGCAGTCACGTTTCACAGCTTACGCCATACCTTCGCAACTAATTTGCTGGAAGCCGGTGCTGACATCAGAACAATTCAGATTTTGCTGGGCCATTCGTCCATTACCTCAACCGCCATCTATCTTCATGTAGCCCGACAGGATCTCGGTTCAATAAGCAGCCCGCTGGATCTGATAGACTTGTCAGCACTCGACCGATTTAAAGTTCAGCAATAGGATATCAAATATTTTCATTGTCATGAGCGAAGATCACCACAATGCTGGAGTCGGTGATATTTTCCGCGTCTATGGAAACGACTACCGAAGTATCAGAAATGTGCCTGCATCACATTTGAAAGTCATGCAAGCACTGGGAGCCTGCCGCACAGCGGTATTGGGAGGACATCTGTATCATTGCGATTGTTGCAATTACGAGCATGTTGCTTATAATTCATGCTGCAACAGACATTGCCCTCAATGTCAGAACCTTAAAAAAGCAAAATGGCTTGAGGCGCGTAAAAACGAAGTTTTACCGGCAACTTATTTTCACAATGTGTTTACGTTGCCGCATGAACTCAATCCCTGGATTCGGTATAACAAAAGGCTTCTCTATGACATTTTGTTTCAAAGTGTCGCTGACACATTACTGGAATTCGGTGCAAACGCCAAAAATGGACTGGATGGACAACTTGGCTTTATTGCGGCGCTTCATACCTGGGATCAACGTATGATGGAACATAATCACCTTCATTGCCTCATTCCCGGCGGAGCTCTTTCATCAGATAAACAGCGTTGGATTTCTGCCAATCCTGAATTTCTCTTCCCGGTGAAGGCCCTTTCTCCGGTTTTCAAAGCCAAGTTCATAGATTCTCTGGAACAGACTTTCGACAATGGATTACTGATCTGTCCCGAAGGCAGGGATTTTTACCAATTACTGAGCCGACTTCGTAAAATTGCATGGGTGGTATATTCCAAACCATCATTCGCTGGACCGGAAAAGGTTCTTGATTATCTGGGACGCTATGTGAACCGGGTCGCAATTTCCAACGAACGCATAAAGAAGATTGCTGATGGTAAAGTGACCTTTTCCTATAAGGATCGTAAACACCAGAACAGTAAAAAAGAACTGACCATTCCGGCAACAGAGTTTATCAGGCGTTTCCTGACACATGTATTACCGGATAATTTCAGGAAAATTCGTTATTACGGCTTCCTGAGCAACCGCTACAAAAAGGAAAACATAGTCAAGATAAAAACGATTCTCGACCAATTTGATAATAATGCACTGGCCGCCGCCATACATAAAACGCCAACAGAACTCATGTTTGAACTTACCGGAAAAGATATTACCAAATGTCCCAAATGCCGAAATGGGAAAATGGTCATGATCCGGGTTATCCACCCTGAACAGGATATCCGTCCCCCGGATATTATCAACAGTCCCCCCGTAATTGATTCTTCGTGAAAATGCTTGGAGCGCATTATGAGTAATAATACAGGTGAAATAATCTGCAAAAGAACTCTTCCAAGGAAGAGACGTAATCTTTCTGTGCCTTGCCGTCAAATTAATCTGTTATCCGGGGGAAATACCGTCAAACACCATAGCAACAATCATAGAAATACTTATTTTCTGCATCCATTCGAACCTCAAAATACATTCGCAGGTTTAATTGCAACCATACGTTTTTCATTCAATACACATAGCACGCGTCATCGTGCAGTCACCGCGGCTTAGCTCAATTGATTTTATCTTTAATTCGGACATCACCATTTCCCTGTAATCGTGGTCATTCTCTGTCCGAACCAGAGATAAAACCCTATACATTATGGGCGGGCGTACCGTTAAAACGTTCCAGCAAGCCGGTCCACGCCTGGCCATATCCACTAACAAGCATATAATAAGGTACAGTATAATTGTCATAAGCAGACATATACATTGCATGATTTAAACCGAGTTGTTTCATATTACTTGCACAACTTATAGCCTTGGCTTTGTCACGGGCTTTATTAAGCGCCGGAAGCAGCATGGCGGCGAGTATAGCTATGATGGCTATCACTACGAGGAGTTCAATAAGTGTGAAAATACTTAGGGATTCTCTTTTCTGTTTGTGGTTTGTTTTCATAACAGCATCTCCTTCAGGTTAAGATTTTACTTGTTGACTGGCGCATAATTAGTTCAGTATTTAATTTCATACCTCCTGATTTT
>JAFGXT010000246.1 GCA_016936495.1 Victivallales bacterium | reverse complement strand
TCTCGCCAACCAGTGGTTATATCGTTAAAAAATATTTCACAAAGCATCCAGCCCCTCATTCCATGCTTTTATATTGGACAGCCATATGTCTATATTGTCAAGCTGTACTCCATTTTCTTTTCCTGTGGGATGTTGATTTGCAGTTAAAAATGAGAAAATGTTGATTTTTTTTAGATTTTATTTTTGCGGAATCTCACGAAAAGTATCGAAATACCATGAAATTGCAGTTTTGGTTAAGCTCAAAACTCGCCAGAAATTGATGAAAACACCTGAATTGAGGAGGCGAAAAACGCGGAGGGGAAAATGGCATTATAGTGGGCTTCAGGCAGCATTAATGCAACAGAAAAACAAAAAAAGGAGATTTATGATGACAGTAATTTCTGAAAAAAGCCTGAAGCTCGCAGTTCTTGCTCTTCAAGAAAATGTTCCAGATCTAACGGAAGATTCTTTAAAGAGAGCTTTGAACAATATCATTGAAAACAAAGGAGTCGATATTCCTAAAATATATCGTCGCAAAGACCTGGTTAGAATCCTTGGAATATCTTTACGTGAAGTCGATAGGTTAATTACTCCGGAAAAAATCAATGGCAGAGTTATTGCTCCGGCAAGAATTCCAACAATTCAGATTGGTCTTCGAGCTATAGGAATTCGTCAGAATGATCTGCGAGAATTTTTAAACGAAAACCGGAGAAGGTATTAATGGAATTTTTTACTTTTTTTAAAAGTGATGCAATTCGCTTTGGAGTAGAGAAGGCTGTCTTGCTATATCATATTGCTTATTGGGTATATATGAACATGGCTAACGAGCGGCATTATTACAATGGTTATTATTGGACTTATAATACAGCGAGGGCGTTTGCGAAAATATTTCCTTTCTGGAGTAATCGGAAAATTGCCAGAATGCTAAATGATCTTGAAGTCAAAGGAATTATTCAATCCGGCAATTTTAATAATGTGGCATATGATAGAACCAAGTGGTATACCATAATTGACGAATCCATTTGTCATATTTGTCAAATGGATATGTCAAAATCATCAAATCCATTTGTCCGCAACAAGTCACCTATACCAGATAATAACCAAATAAAAACCAATAGATCATCCATCCAACATTCAAATTTGAAGCAGGAATTGGAAAATCATGGATGGGTGGGAGATTTTGAAAAATTGATTGACTCGATTGGCAGCCTGGAGGCGATTGAATATTACTGGACAAACTGTCTGTCAAAACTGATTTCTCAGGTTTCAGAAGATTGTCGAGGAGGATTTTTAACAAAGCGATTAAAAGCTAATGCAGCGGAGTTTTATGAACGATTCCTTTTGGAGGAAAACAAAAGGATACAGGAAGCTGACAGAAAAAATCAGCATTTAGAAAAACTGAGGCAAGATGAGGAAAATGAAAACATGAGCTATAAACAGGCGATTGAACGGGGTAAAAAATGTTGGGAGAGCTTTTCATTCCGGGAGCGGCAAGATGTGTTTGATGAAACTCATAAGAGATATGACTTTATCAATGAGTCTTTCAACCCTGAGACGGGTGAGATTACTGGAAATATAATGAGTAATCTAATCTATCAGCAGTTAGGCTCGGAAATCAAAGTGCATTAATAGGACTGAGAGAAGAACAAGTAAACAAAAGAAAATGCTTGATTTGATTGATAGACTAACGTCTTAGCTGAAGCTAAGAATTTTCTACAATCGGCATACAATCATTTTACTCGTGAGATACAATCAGCCTACGACATTTCACAAATAAAATACAGTTAATTACAACCGGATTAACAATTATGACAAAAGATTTAAAAGCTGAAATGCTTGAAAAAGTTCATTCTATGAAGGGGGATCGTCGAGGAAAGCTTGACGACTACCGGGAGGTTCTAGCGGAAATGGGAAAGAGGTATTTTACCCAGCAACAAATGGCTGCCGTGTTCTGTAATGCCGGTATTCAAATTTCTCAGCAGGCAATATCCTCATACTTGAGGAAACACCCTTTAAATACTCTGGAATTTAAAGATTCTGTAAAAACTTATCCCGCTCCCCGGGAGTCACAGACAGGAGGCAAATCACAAAAACAAAGGCACGGCAAAATTATTTTTGATCTCAACAAACCATTCTGAAAAAATACAAATATAGAGGAAGCTACAGAACATGAAAAATCAAGTGATCTTCACAATGGGCGGGAAAGGCGGAGTTGGAAAAACCGCATTCATGGTCAATCTTGCAGAATATTTCAAGTACAATCAGATACCTGTAATACTGCTTGACTGCGACATGGAAAACAAAATGAAGGGTAGTTTTTCTCATTATTTTCCAGAAGCGCAAAAAGTAGATATCCGCCAGCCGGATGGACTTGATATCTTTATCGATTCGACTCAGTCTGAGGATAATGCTACCGTTTTGGCAGATTTGGGTGCTGGGTCTGGCTTTGACCTGATTCAATGGTTTTCTGAAATGTATCAGTCTGCTCGAAGTCTTGATATAATTTTTACTGCGGTCGGCACTATAACAGCCAATCCGGGGTCTCTCGAAACGGTATTTGGCTGGGCAAACCATTTACAGCATAACGTTCAATATCTAATAACTTTGAATAATTTTCAAGGAGAACCAAAACTCTGGGCTACCAGTAAAAGTGCAGAAAAATTTCGCAATGCCTTTTCGCCGTATGAAATATTTTTCAAGGCCAGAATTCCGGAATGGCAGACTGAACTGGAAAATTACGGCTACACGTTAACTCAGGCCATGGAGTCAGACCATCCTAAATTCAAAAAATTGTCGGCCAGATGTCGTCTCGAACTATGGCGCAATCAAATATTTGAAGAACTTGAAAAATGTAACGCACTATGGAGTTAGAAAGATGAATAAATATCCACACAAACCAAATGCCATTGATATACATAATATGGACAGTAACGCCGATAATTTCAGCATAAAAGAGCAAGGATCTTCTCAACGCAATGCTCTTGAAGTAATAATTAACGAGTTGAAGCTATCTGACGCGGACAAAGCGAAATTGCTCAGCGATTTGAGATACATGAACATAACAGACGATAATGATCCTTTAGTAAAAATCACCCTGATGAGTGGAATTTATGCAAAATATACCGGATCAATGATTGATCAAATGGTTGTTGAACGCAAAAACATTGAAAAATCATTCAAGTTCCTTGAAGAACAAGGGGACTTCTGCAAATCATTGCTTCAGGAGATAAGAAGTAACATTGCTATCTGGCATCAGCATTCAATAGAGGAACGGCAAAAGGTAATTGATCAACTGGAAAAAGAAAAAGCGAAACTGGACATTAAGATTGCCAGCAATCAGAGCCTTTTAAACGAACAGAGAGCTACTTTAAACTTGTATTGGTTCAGGGTCGGAATAACCTTTGTAGTTGCCATTACAATTGTTTCTATTGCGATATTTGCTGCAAAATCATATTCTTTTGACACGCTGAAAGAAAAATACCAGGAGAAGCGGAAAATTGTGGAAAAGTATAATTCCACGCCTCGTATAATCCCATGCGAAGGGAGGTATTATGTCGAATTGCAGAGTTATAAGACTTATCATTTTGACAATATTCCAGGAAAATACGCAGAGCTGAAGAGGTGGTAGCCATGATTTGTGGAAAAGCTTTTGTCGGAGGAGCGGAATATATGACTAAGCATCTCAGCGCAAATGATTACTACGAGAAAAATCATCGGGTAGTAGGCAGATGGTATGGTTTTGCCTGTAAACGTTTTGGTACTATTGCCGGGACAGATGTCAGAGAAGGCGAGTTTGCTGCTTTATGTAATAATTCTCATGCCATTACAGGAGCACAGCTCACAGAGCGCAATAATTCAATCAGAAAAGATGGGAATTCTCTGGTTAATAACCGCAGAAATTTCTATGATTTCACTTTTTCCGCCCCAAAAAGTTTTTCCATTATGGCTCTCACTATGAACGATGATAGAATAAAAGAATGGCATAATAGAGCAGTCATTCAAGCGCTTAAGGAAATGGAGAAACATACGGCGAGGCAAGATCACAAAAATAAAGGAGTAGAAGTTACCGGAAAGCTTTGTGCCGCAATTTATAAACATGATTGCAATAGAAGTCTAGAGCCTCAATTGCATGACCATGTGATTGTTTTTAATGCCACGCCTTCTGAAAACGGGAAAAATTATGCCATTGAGTCTAATGAGTTTTTTCAACGGTGCGGTTATTTTACCGCCATATACAGAAATGAGTTGGCAAATGCAGCAATTGCAGGAGGTTACGATATTGAATTCGATCAGTATAATGCGCCGCAAATTGTCGGAATGGCAGAGGTATGTAAACATTTCTCTGCGCGTTCCAAGGATATCGAAATGCTTATTGAACAGGCTGAAGACTATCTGGGTACCAGTTTATCCCGAAACGAAAAAAAACAGATTACTTATGCATCCAGAGGATTTGATTTTACTAAGTTTCAAAGGTACTGGAATGCTCATCCCAAATCAGGATTTTCAAGAATCGATCACCTGAAAAGGTTTGTCAATGCGGTGAGAAAGTCCAGTGATAACTCCCTGGTTGAAATCACAACTCCGGAAGTATTGGATCTACAGTGGAATGGCTTGGAGCCTCGGCAGCAGTCAACATTAAAAGTAATAAAGGGGAAAAATTCAGAACAGGCACAGGGAAAAATAAAAGGACAGACCTTGACTCTCCAAGAAGCACTCTCATTTTCCCGTAACCATCATTTTGAGAGGAATAGTGTACTGAAAGACTATAAATTCTGCGAGACAACAATTAATGCATTATGCGGCACTGGTTTTTCTTTTTCACAAATAGAAAATGACATTCACAAGTTTTATCGGGAAAACCAGATTGTTAAAGTGGATTCAGAAATTGCACCAATTGAGCACTGGACGCAGGAGGCATTTATTATAGACGCAATATCAGAGGGTAAGGGGAAGTTCAAGTCAAATCAGCAATCTCCGGTTGTATCAGATAAATTAAGCTTGGAGCAACGTGATGCGGTTATGAACATTCTTCAAAGTCAAGACCAAATCTGCGCATTGGTTGGCAAAGCTGGAACTGGAAAAACTTTTTCCTTGAGCGAAGTTGTCCGTAAGCACGTAGAAGCAGACCTGAATGTGATTCTTTGCGCTCCTTCAAACGGAGCCAGAGACGTATTGCATCAGGATGGGAATGAATTATACCGCAAATATAATCAGCCAGGAACTGCCGCTCCGTTTCAAAATGCAGTATCATTACAAAAATTACTTATTGATTCAAGAAAAGGTAATACCATAGAAAGCGGTTCGATGATTATCCTTGATGAAGCCAGTCTCGCATCCACCCGGCAAATACACGACCTGATCAAAATTGTTCAGGATAGAGATTGCCGGTTGCTGCTGACCGGTGATCCTTCACAACATTCTGCAGTAGAAGCAGGAGATGCATTCCGTATGCTTTTAAAATTTTCTGAAATAGAAAAGCAATCCATCAAGAAAATAGTTCGCCAAAAGGATTTAAAATACCGTGAGGTCGCCAAGGCCTTATCGGCGGGAGAAATTTCAACTGCAATAAACCTTTTGGAACAGCAGCAATGCATTACAGAAGCCAGATCGACAAATCGCTATAATCTGATGGTAAAGGAATATTTTAATGCAATAGATTCTGGCAAGTCAGCAATCGTCGTAAATCCGACACATCGGGAAAATGACTTGGTTGCCGAGAAAATAAGAACTGAATTGAAACGTCAAAATATCATTTCAGCGGAAAAAAGTGTTACATGTTTAAAACCTCTCAACTGGACTAAAGCCCAGAAAACGATCTTCAGAAATTATAAGCCTGGAATAATCATCATCGACAAACATCATCATAAATATCGTTTCCAGCGAGCAATTCACGGCAAGGGGCTCTTGCTGAAAGATCCTGACAACCAAGATATTTTATTTGGCAAGGAGAGATTAAAGGATTGCAATATCTTTACCGAGAAAACTCTATTTCTCGGAATTGGAGACAAAATCATGATCCGAGAAAACGAACATCACTCGGAAGGCAAGTTCACAAACGGAGAAGTTATCACAATAAAAAATTTTGATAAATCCGAAAACATCGTTGCCGAAGATGGAAGAGTGCTAAAGAGTAAGCAAATCAGTTATGGATATGCTGCCACATCCCATAAATCCCAGGGAGCAACGTTTGAATCTGTGATTATCGGATTTGACCGACATTCCGTATTGCATGCCGATAAAAAACTGGCATATGTTGCCGGAACTCGTGGAACAGAATCCATAAAAATATTTTGCGAGAACAAACTGGACTTATATGAAATAGACAAGCGTTCAGGCGACCGCAAGTCTGTCATGGAATTACTTCATTCAAAACCTGTTGCACGACTGGAAAAATTAAGAAGTGCCATTGATAAATCCAAGCAAAAGACAATAGCGGAATTGCCTTTCTCAAGGACTATTGAGAAGTCAATTTCCAGAAATTAAATTGTAAAACAAACTCCCCCAAAAATAAATGGAGATTTTTGAATTTTCTGTTCAATTCAAGCATTTTTCTCTCTTGATACAGTTTTACTGTTTTCGGAAATAATCTTCTCTGTATTTTTGCTTTCTTTTGCCATAAATTCAGCCAACCGATTCCTTGCCTCTTTGGGCGATAACTTCTTTACTAATTCGGGGTGGACTTGTGTCATTGCCGAATATTGAACATCTCTAGAAAGATATTTACTATACTTTTCTCTTCGTCTGTCATCCACCCAATGAAAATTGTGTTCGAAAGGATGCTTATCTCCAACGAAAATTTCCCAATACTTTTCAACTTCTTTTTTTGTCCAGAATCTAGACTGTAAGTTTATGTTGTTATTCAGCATTTCCTCTATTTGGTTAACCTTATATAGAAATCCATGAGCGGTTTCAATTTGAATTAATTGGCAATTTACAACATTCAATTTCCCGTTAAGAAATGCTTTGCTATCATCTATTCTGTTTTCTAAATGCAACTTGACCTTCCCCATCTTCTTTTCGATTTCCTCAATGAGAACCTTGTCTTTTATGCTAATTTGAGCTTCAATATTGATGCAGACTGCTTCTATTGTATTTGTGCTGGATTTTACATACAGCAGGTCATTTCTGTTGTCTTTTGAAATTTGATTAATATTTGATGTTAATCCCCAAACAATTTCTGAATACTTAAAACCCCCGAATATGAGTATCACACTTAAAGCTAAAATAGCCAATGCTATTGCACATAAATCATAATGTACTTTATCTAAGAACGCAATGTTTGTTATCCTAAATTCCGCATTTCTGCAACTATGTTTTGTTAAAAAATCCTTTTAATCAATAATATATGGCTTGAATTCACTCAAAACATA
>JAFGXT010000245.1 GCA_016936495.1 Victivallales bacterium | reverse complement strand
TATGTTTTGAGTGAATTCAAGCCATATATTATTGATTAAAAGGATTTTTTAACAAAACATAGTTGCAGAAATGCGGAATTTAGGATGATAAAGAAAACGTTCCTCAAAGACCTTTTGATGCAAACGTGCGCTATTGAACCCTGCGGCGAGGGATAATTCTATATCTTTGATCAAAGTTTCCTCATCTGGAGCCGTCATTATTCCATCATGATAATATCCCTGATCCAAAACTTGCCGCTGGAAAATCCTTTTTCCATTTATAAGAAAATCCTTCCCGCAAAGCGAAACAGAACGCATCCCGGCATATGAAGAAACCCTGTCAACGACATTGCCACCGGCGTCAAGCAATTCCAGTTCGACGTCATATAAGAATGCCGCTCCCGGCTCCCACAGAATCATATCTGTTTCAGGAATATTCAAAGTCAATTCCGGAGTCATCTGCAAATCGGCACATATTGAAGCTGAGGAAATAAGTTTATCTTTGGCAAATATTTTTGCCTTGATATGCATACCTTTGTTTTTAATACCTCGCAGCGGAGTTTGAATATTAAAACAACATCCAGTCGGATCCGGAGTTATACGGGGGCGATTAAAACTGCATTGCGGAACAGGTTCCAGCCAGACAGTCTGCCAAATACCGGTAGTGCGATCATAAAAACATCCCTGATTATTATATTTATTGAGCGACTGCTTTCCCGCGGCTTTATGCATTCGAGAATAATCTCTGGCTCTGACTACTATTTCAACGTTGTCTCCGGGAATTATAAACTTGCTTATTTCAAAACAGAAGGGAGTGAAACCGCCACGATGACTGCCCAGCTCATGACCATTTACCCACACCGTGGTATCGTAATCGCAGGCTTGGAAATGCAGAAGTATTTTCTCCCGCCAATCGCCGGGGATATTAATATGGCGTCGATACCACACCGCTTCCATGAAATCCTTGCAACCTATGCCGGAAAGTTTTGATTCAGGACAGAATGGCACCATTATTCTGTTTTTAAGTTCCTGTTCAAGAAATCCGCGTTGAAGTCCAGAATCTCCGTTATCGATTTCAAACTGCCATTCTCCATTAAGACACATCCATCGATCGCGTTTGAATTGGGGACGCGGATATTCGTTTCTCGGTACTGTCATGATTATATGTTTCCTTAACTTCAGTTGTTGTCCTATATGTTGTTATTATATATTGTTCCGCCGTTATTGTCTATCTTGAAAATTTTCAAAAATTATTCGAGAATTATCATTTTACGACATGTAATGGGATTATTTGCACTTTGTGATTGAAAGTTATCATATCTGACAGTATATTATGATTATTAATCAATAACCAATCCAACAGCAGGACAAATAATGCACCAAAACATTATCCCGAAAGAAACACGGGAATTGTTCCTGCCATTGTACTTTTCTCATCCGGCGACATTGTATTTAAGAAACAATGGTATAATTCTCAGTGGTATAAGCCATGCGACAAAGGGGTTTGAAATTGACCGTGTCCCGCCTTTTGTTCTGCTTCTGTTCACGATTGGAGGTCAGGCTGTATTTTATAGTGCCGGCAGAGAATATACACTTGAACCAGGCGGTTTAATGCTGGCTCCGTCCGGGATTGAGCAACGATATGTTCAATATGGCGCTCATGATTGGCAATTTGTATGGTTTCACATTGAGCCTGGTGCAGCATGGGATTTTATTAATATCGACACTCCAGTATATGGCGAATTCAGCAATATTGAGTTTATTAAAAATGCAATGGCGGGACTGGTTGCGGAAATATTTTCCTCCGCGCCTGAAGCCCGTTTCAGAGAAAGACCTCCTGGCGATCATTCTGAAACCACGGAATGGCTCAATGAAATGAATGAATTTAATATTCCAGTTCCTTTGTTTAATGAGTTTTCGGTGGAAATGGCAGAGAAACACGCAGAATTGCTGCTAAGATATTTACAACGGGAAGTGCATTTTTTGTTGCAATGTAAATATGTGGAAAAACGACATCAAAGCAAGTTGGACAAATTATGGGAAAAAGTAGCGCGTTCTCCTGATAAAGACTGGACAATGAAAAAACTTTCCTCCGAGGTTAATATGTCTATTCCCAACTTTATCCGGCAAGTCAAGTCCATTTATGCTTCGACGCCAGGAGCTGTAATCCGTCAGATACGCTTGAATTATGCCGGAAGATTACTGGCCGAATCAAAATTGCCTGTGTCTGCCGTCGCTGAGCAATCCGGTTATGAGAGTATGTCAAGTTTTGCGGCATTGTTCAAAAAGCATTTTGGCAAAACCCCTAAGGATTATCAAAAAAGCTTTAAGAGTTGACATATTGGTTGATAGAGGATTCCTCCATAGTATCATTTTATTCGGGATTGACGTTTGGCGCTCTTTATGGATTTCTTTTTTTCGATTTCTATCGGGAGTTTATGTCTGATGGGATAAATCGCCAATACGGTTGCCGCTCCCGCCGGAGGTTGATGATTTTCTATAAATACTTGTATATCATCCAGAACTGACTGAACGTGCCCAGCATTATCAGAATGTGGAATATTTCATGAAAACCGAACTTCCCCGGCCATGGGTCGGGACGTTTCAGCGCATAGATGATTGCTCCGGCGGAATAAAATAGTCCTCCAGCGAGCAGCCATATCAACGCCGTCAGCGACAGCGCCTGCCAGAGCGGCCAGATGGCGATGATAATTATCCAGCCCAGAAACAAGTAGATGAACGTATACAGTTTGCGCGGCGCCCCGAGCCAGAATATCTTGAATACTATCCCCGCCAGCGCCAAGGTCCAGACCAGCGCTAAAAGCGTCCAGCCCCAGCCACCGCGGAGCGGAATCAGGCATATCGGAGTGTATGTCCCCGCTATGAGCATGAAGATCATGATGTGATCTATGCGACGGAAAATCAGTGTGCTCCTTTCCGACAGGTTGAAATAGTGATACAGTGCGCTCGCTGAATATAACAAAATCATGGATGTGCCGAATAACGCGAATGATACGTAGTGTGTTACGCTCATCTGTTCGGACGGACGTGTTAGCAGCAATATCAGCCCCGCCACAGCTAGCAATGCTCCCAGCAGGTGCGTCAGGCAACTGACCGGGTCTTTTATTTTGCCGTTCATATAGTTATTTGTGTTTGACCCGGATAACGGGCACGCCGGATGATTTTTCCTTGAGTTCCTGAGGGAAACTGTTGAATTTCAGCTTCTCGCCGTCTTCAATGGCGTGTTCCGCGAAACGGTTGTAGGTAATCTCGTCAAAAGAAATGGCGACGCCGTTATTCAACCACAGCATAATTTCGCCATAGCGTATTTTTCTTATTTTATATCTGCTTACCGCGTTTTTACTTTTATAAGTGGACTCAATGCAGCCACGGAGAATATTTTCATCCCCCGCGAGCAGCATGGCGCCGCCGTGAGCGAAAAATCTATCTCTGCGCAGTGCTGCGGCGTAACCGATGACTTTATGTTCTGGCATATTTCCTCAATCATTTTGCGTGAACTGTTAAATTAGTTCATTTCGGCTTTTTTTCAACCTGATTTGACAGTTTCGCTTAAAACATCTTAAAGTGGCTTTTACAAAACGTCCTGTTATGTTATATTATACAAACTTATAAAGCTTTTCTTACAGGGAACAGGGAAAAATGAAGACATATTTTTCAAAAAAAGCCATAATCGGCTTAACGGCGTCGCTGGCGCTGAGCTTACTCACCTCATGTACGTTTGTATCCAAGTATTCAAACCGCGATAACGCGTTGAAGTTAAGAAAGGGCATGCCCGAGGCGGAAGTGCTAGCGATCATGGGCGAACCGCTTCGTAACGCAAAATTCAGTCAGCCCGATATCTGGTTCTATTATATCGAGACCCGTTGGGCTTTCGATTGCAAAGTTACTCGCGATGAATGTCTGCCAATTGTATTTAAAGATGGAAAAATTCAGGGTTGGGGTGTAGAATATTATAAAGAACACATAGAGTTTCCGAATAACACAAAAAAATAACCGGCAGGCGCGTTAAGTTGTCCGACTGCGGGGGAGGACATTATTATGTACGCTTGTTGTGGAAACGATTGTGAAAGATGTGAATGGCTTGTCAGGCATAAAACTGACACGGAGCAATGTTCCAGCGGTGTGAACAAAGGAACAACAGGGGGATGTCAGGGCTGTATGGCTCCTGAAGATGAGATCGCGTCCAAATGTCCCGAATGCGCTGTACGCCGATGTTGCCGGATGAAAAACATACCCAATTGTTTTTCATGCAGCATTTATCCTTGTGTCAACGCTATGAATTTATTAAAAAATGTTTCCGCCGCGGAACAGTTCATGAAAGTATTTAAACCGGAAGTGTGAATTATGGTGAATGGGAAAAAGTTGTCGGGAATATTATGTGCATCTGCACTTTTACTGCTGTTCTGTGCCTGCACCGGACCCGGGCGTTTTGTGTATCCGCCTGAAAAGCCGGAGCTGGTAAGCTTTGATACCGCGATATTCCCCGGGCGTTCGGTCATGGTCAATACCTTTCGTGATATGCGCGGACAACTTTTTGATACGGACTCCTTTTATATGTATATGATTCCGCTTATGCCCTACGGTTATATCCAATATGACCGTCCGGAGCAGGCGGAGATGATGATGACCGTGGAGAAATTCAACTTTGCCCCTGCGGTGGAACTGGCGCGCGCGGCAGCATACAGTTTGAAACATTCCGGCGCGTTTGCGGATGTACTTATGTCCGCTGGAAGCGGGACGAAGACCGATGCGGATTATGAGTTCAACGGCATTATTATTTCCACTCGCTATACAGGTAAGCCTTTTTCATACGGACTGATGTCCGCAGGACCGTTTTTGTGGATGGTCGGCTTGCCGGCGGGGAACGCGGTCAATCGCCTGACTTTGTATTTCTCGCTTAATGAAACGGCGTCCGGCAAGTTGATATGGGATTTCGCTTATAGCGGCGATGAATATACGCTGTTATGGCTCTACGGCAATGCAGGAAAAGGTGTACGAATGTATTCCCGCCTGATGGCAACAGCAATGAATCTGGCACTGGAAGACATGCATGCCAGACTTTTGAATAAAAAGTGAATTCAGCGTCTGCGCTCAAGGATAAAACGCTTGAGCATAAAAACGGGTTCGTATGATTCTTTGGCATGGCGCAAACCGTCAATGCCAAGATCCTGTTCGCGGTTTATATACTTGCATCTGCCTTTCAGATACGCCGCCGTTTCGCGGTTTATCACCTGCGAGGCGCCGATGATGTCTTTATCGGCTTTTTCAAAATGAATTGTCCAGGTGTCTTCAGTCTGACGGCTGAACAATGCCATTGCCGCAACGGTGTTATTGACATACAGCGCCAGCCCCTCAATTCCAGTGGCGGACATGAATTTCAATGCCGTGCTTATGGCAAGATAATCCTCCTCGAGCATTTCAGAGAGTTCGACGCCTTTATAAAAATCTTCCAGAAAGTTTTCGCAATCGCGCACGTTTCCTGAGGTGATCGGCAGGATATGCCAGTTGCTGTACTGCCGCTCAAACTGGGAGATGTGATTGCGTTTTTTGCGCAGTTTTCTGCCGCTGAGCAGATGCAGGTTTTCGGTCAGGTAAATATAATCCCATGACGCCCTGGAGTGGATCACTCCGAAATATTCACTGATTTCCGGGAATTGTTCAATATATTCTTCTGGCACGTCAAATATCCTGCCCCGATGCCCGGTAGCTCTGATGGCGTCACTTATTTCCGCCAGCTCACTAGGGGAGAAGAAGTCTCCGGCGGGGAAAAGTATTTCATCCCCCTGAAGCAGGATGACGATCAGACGTTCTTTGTATATCTGCCATTTGTAATCGTAGGATTGCGACCAGTTGAACATGTTGCAGAAATTCAGTTCGCAACTGCGCCGCTGGCTGTTGTGCGCGAACGCGCTGATTATTTCTCCGTCTTTAATGCTGATTTTTTTAAACGCCGATACATCGAGCGAGCTCATAAATCATCCTTTTCGTGTTTGCCACAATATACCATGGGAATATAATCGCGCATCTCCTGAAATCCAAGTTTTTCATAAAATGATTTTGTGCCCGGCTCGCCGATGAGACCTATCCAGTCCACATCATGCGCGCTGAGATGGTCTATCAACGCCTGGATTATTTTGCCGCCTATGCCTTGTTTGCGATATGCTTTCAATACTACCACGTCCTGAATATAGGCGTCGCTGACGCCCTCCGATACCGCCCGTCCCATGCCGACCATGCGTTCTCCGTCATACGCCCCGGCAAAGCAAAAGGAATTGCTGACGATTCCGGGAATGAAGTCGGTTGAATAACGTTGACGCCACCAGCCAGCGTCTTTGTAAAGCTCGACAATAGCGGAGGTGTCGGCGGCTTTGATTATCCTGATGTTGATATTGTTCATTTTCATTATGCACACAATACAAAATATCTGACAGTAATATAGCCGGAGGCGGCGATAAGACTGAACAGCGTAACCGGGACGCCATAGCGCATAAATTCTTTGAATGTGATCTTCATGCCCGACTTTTCCGCGATCCCGGCGGTTACCAGATTTGCCGCCGCGCCGACAATAGTGCCGTTACCGCCAAGACATACCGCCAGAGCCAGTCCCCACCACATCAATTGCTGATTGGCGACGCTGTCCCTGAACGCGGGAGCACTGTTTACAAAAGCATATATCACCGTAACCATGGCGGCGGTGAACGATACATTATTAGTTATAGCAGCAGCAATCCCGCTCACCCACATGACCACCAGCACCGTTACCAGCGGATTCCAGGAGGACGTGAAACTCAGCAGACTGCCGAACTGATCCATAAGCCCCGCCTTGGCGGCGCCGTTGACGATCACAAACAAACCCAGGAAGAAAAACAACGTGTCCCATTCGATTTTTGCCAGCGCGTGTTCCACATCCACTTTGCAAAAAGCCAGCGCCAGAGACGCACCCGCCATCGCCACCACGCAAGGCTGGATGTGCAATGCTCCATGTACCAGAAAACCGCCGATGGTGATAAGCATGATGATTCCGCCGCGAACCATGTTCGGCCAGTCGGTGATGGCGGCTTTTTCATTGAGTTCCATGATCCTGGCACGCTTTTCAACTGTTACTTCCATGCGTTTGCCGTAGTATATTTTCAGACAGAGACAGTAAATGCCCATAAGCAATATGATGAACGGAGCCAGATTTATCAGAAAGGCGGAGAAATTCAGTCCCGCCACCGAACCGATGATAAGGTTGGGCGGATCCCCGATCAATGTGGCGGTGCCTCCGATGTTCGACGCCATCGTCTCCGCCATCAGAAACGGCATTGCCGGCAAGCCCAGTTCCGACGCCACCAGCAATGTAACCGGTGCTATGAGCAACACCGTGGTAACATTGTCCAGAAACGCCGACAGCACCGCGGTGGCGATCACCAGCAGCAGCATGGTGCGTATGGGCGAACCTTTGGCTATTTTTGCGCATTTGATCGCTACATACTGAAATATGCCCGTGCCGCTGAGTATATTCACCAGCAACATCATGCCCGCCAAGGTGAAAATCACATCGAAATTAACGAAACGCGCAAATACATCTAGCTTGTCATAAGTCGCCGATTTGAGCTGCGCTGAATCCAGATGCTCGCGTATCTCCGGCTGACTTATGCTGTTTTCAATGATACGTGCTATGGAGATTCCGTCATGATGTCCGGCTCCGTGCCCCGGTCCTTCCAGTACCACCAGCAGCATCAATGACGCTCCGACCAGAGCCGCTACGGTCTTATGCACTTTTTCCGAAGCGATGAGCGTATATGTGCCGAAAAACACTATTGTGGCAAACCAGAATATAAACATCTCCATTTTCAGCCTACCCTCGCAATACTTTGTGAATCAATTGCTGGATGGTGATTATCCCCGCCAGTTTGCCGGATTCATCGGTAACCACATATAAGCTCGGCGCCTCTTTTTTTACCAGACTGACGGTGAGCTGTATCAGCGGAGTGGTCGCTGGAATGATTGCCTTGGGCTTGCTGATGAAATCCTTTATACTCAGAGTGTTTTCTTCTTTGAAAATCTTATCAAATGGCTCAAAACTGGTCAGGAATTTCAAATTATCCATCATCAGGATGTATTCAGGAATATGCTTTCTGATTATTTCGGTGGCGTCCACTATGCCCAGCAGTTTGCCGTCGGCGTCGATCACCGGCAGTTGATCCATTTCATCGTGCGTGAACTTATCCAACGCTTCGGATAAGGAGGCGTCCGGGTGGAGATAGGCGAAATTGGTCTTCATGACGTCTTCGGCGGTAATCTCGTTTTTTAATTTGACGTTATCCGCTTCGAGTAGCGCCACAATCTCCGCGCCCGTCGATGATTCACAGATTTTCTTCACGTTTTCAGGCTTTGCCAAGTAACGCGCAAACGCCGCCAGACTTTTAAGATAAGTGTCGGACGTGGTGTGCGAGATAAAGGACATGATGACGATGGAACTTTCTTTCACATCGCCGCTTTTCATCTTGACCGGTTCTTTCAGTGTTCCTATTGCAACATACAAGTCGTTGAACCGTGAATCACGGGCGTGAGGCAGAGCTATGCCCTCATAGGGAATGCCGATGGAATCCTCGCGCTCAATCAGGTTATCAAGTAACTCCTGCTGAGTCAGTTCCAAATCGGCATGCTTGAGTATGTGCTTAAGCATGTTGCCATAGATTTCCTCCCGGCTGGAGCCTTCCACTCCGCAAATTATCAGATCCGGATTCAGTATTGACGCCAGTTTCATGATTCTTCTCCCTGATGAGGCGCCGCCGGAGTTTTTCCCCGGCGGAATGCCTGCGCTGGATTACATATTTTTAATGACACATCCGGCAAATTCCGAGCATGAAAGCTCTTCGGCTCCATCCATAAGACGGGCAAAGTCGTAAGTTACCGTCTTGTTCTGAATGGCTCCTTCGATACCTTTTATCACCAGATCGGCGGCTTCCGTCCAGCCGATATGACACAACAGCATCTCGCCGGACAACGCCAGCGACGACGGATTGACTTTATCCTGTCCCGCATACTTCGGCGCGGTTCCGTGAGTGGCTTCAAACAGTGCCAGCCCTGATTCGTAATTGATATTGGCGCCGGGGGCGATGCCGATGCCGCCGACACATGCCGCGAGCGCATCGGACACATAGTCGCCGTTCAAATTCATAGTGGCGATCACGTCATATTCCGCCGGACGGGTCAATATCTGTTGCAGGAAAGCGTCGCAAATGCAGTCTTTTACCAGCAGTTTGCCTGCCGGGGGATTCCAGTCGCAGTCGGGCGCGGGAATGGCTACGTCGGCGAATTCCTTACGGATAAGCTCGTATCCCCAATCCTTGAAACCGCCTTCGGTAAATTTCATGATGTTACCCTTATGCACCAGCGTTACGCTTTTGCGATTGTTCTCCAGCGCGTATTTGACCGCGGCGCGCACCAGACGTTCGGTGCCCTCGCGGGATATGGGTTTTATGCCGATGCCCGAGGTCTCGGGAAATCTTATTTTATTTACGCCCATTTCATTTTGCAGGAAATCAATGACTTTACGTGCTTCTTCCGAACCGGCTTTCCATTCAATACCGGCATAGATGTCTTCGGAGTTTTCACGGAAGATAACCATATCGGTCTGTTCCGGGGCTTTTACGGGAGAAGGCACACCCTGGAAATATTGTACCGGACGCAGGCATACGTACAGATCAAGATCCTGACGCAGAGCCACGTTGAGCGAGCGGATACCGCCGCCGACCGGAGTTGTGAGCGGTCCTTTTATGGCGATTTTATACTCTTCTATTGCATCGACGGTTTCTTTAGGCAGCCAGGTGCCTTCGCCATAGACTTCATTGGCTTTTTCGCCCGCGTATATTTCCATCCAGGAGATTTTGCGTGCGCCGCCGTAAGCTTTTTCCACCGCCGCGTTCCAGATCGCCATGCTGGCTTTGGTTATATCCGGGCCGATGCCGTCGCCCTCGATGAACCCTATGACCGGATTGGAAGGCACATTAAGCTTGCCCCCCGCCGCTACTGTGATTTTATCGCCTGATGGTACTTTGATTTTTTCATAAGCCATAATTCTGACCTCTTCCT
>JAFGXT010000244.1 GCA_016936495.1 Victivallales bacterium | reverse complement strand
GTAAGCCATATGATGAAGGTTGTCCGCCCAGTCGAAGCCCATCTTTTTCAAAATGGCAAAAAGTTGCTGAAAGTGGAATATCTGTTCATCGCCGACCACCCATATCTGACCGTCAGGCTTATAATCCTGATATTTTTTTATGGTGGTGCCAATGTCCTGAGTCATATATACGCTGGTTCCATCGGAGCGGAGGACGACCTTTACGCCGATTTTATCCAGATCACAGCACACGGCGCCGTCTTCGCGTTTAAAGAAAGTACCTTTTTCAAGCCCCGCCTGAATATGGTCTTTGCCCAGCAGATAGGTTTCACTTTCGAGGTAGGTATGGACAAATTTCACGCCCATACGTTCGTAAGTCTGAGCGAATCCGGCAAACACCCAGGAATTCATTTTTTCCCACAGGGCTCTGACCTCGGGCTCTCCGGCTTCCCAGTCCTGAAGCATTTTCTGAGCGGCGGCGCCGATTTCAGTATTCAGGAACAGTTCGTCATCGGTTTTATCCACCAGTTCCGGCTGAGCTTTGCGAAGTGTGTCAAGTTCTTTTTTAAGAGCGTCATTATATTTCACATAAAAGTCGCCGACAAGGTGATCTCCCTTGATTCCGGTCGATTCAGGAGTGCAGCCATTACCGAAACGCTGATAGGCGATCATGGATTTACAAATATGAATACCACGGTCATTGACCAGATTTATCGGAATAACGTCGTGTCCGGCACGCGCCATCAGCGAAGCCAGAGCCATCCCCAGAGTGTTGTTGCGAACATGTCCAAGATGCTGAGGTTTATTGGTATTGGGAGCGGAATATTCAATAAGTATTCTGCGTTTTTCTGCGTCGTTCATAACCGGAACGGACAGCACGGCGTCGGCATCCGCCAAGGTATCGCGATAAACCGCGGCAGGCTTAAGGGTTATATTGACAAAAGCCTTGAGTTGTTCCGCTTTTTCCACATCCGCGTGAGCAGCGAGAAATTCGGCGACTTTGGCGGCAATCCCATCTGGAGACTGACGAAATATCCTTGCAAAACGGAAGCAGTTTACGGTAAGTTCACCTTCCATGTTCTGCGGACATATTTCGGCGGAGACAGTCCAATCAGCGGGTACGTCCGCGCCGGGAAAAGCGGTCTTCAAAAATGCGGGAAGTTCCTGAATACATTTAAAGTTCATGACGATTATTTCTTGTTTTCCTGTTTTGAGTCTTAAAGGGTTGTCCTGATGACGGTGGTAGCTTCATCCGTATCAAGCGTAATGGTATAGCCGCCGAAGTTGGCGGGAATGAAGCATGTGCTTCCCGCCGGAACCCGGGTCTTTTTACTTTCATTGCCTACGGTAACGGGGTTGTCAATGGCAGTTACAAGGTGAAAACTGCGGGTTTCAAAAGTGCTGTCACACCACAGCCCGGTCAGACGCAAATCGTCGACATGGAAGAATGGGCAGTGTTTAATGATAGGAAATTTACGGTTGTGCCCGGTAGAATCGGACACGCCGGAGATGCGGCATGGAGTGCGATCGGTAAAATGGATGGATTTGACCGCTTTGTCCACATGAAGTTCTCTGGATTTGCCGTTGGCATCTACGCGTCCCCAATCACTGACACGATAAGTGGTGTCGCTGTTCTGCTGTATTTCCAGCAGAAGGTTTCCGGCGCCGATGGCGTGGATCTTACCGGACTGGATAAAATAGGCGTCGCCAGGCTTGGAATCAAAAACTTGCAGATAATTCTCCACTTCAGGCGAATTCATGGTGTCGATGATCTGGCATTTGGTAGAGTTGGCTTTAATGCCCGCCATGATTTTTGCGTTTTTATCAGCGTCGATAATATACCACATCTCGGTTTTTGGCTCGGCGCCTTCGCCGATGATGGCGCAGGCGTTTTCATCAGGATGCACTTGCAGAGAAAGACGTTTGCCGGCATCGATGATTTTAACCATAAGCGGAAATTTATCTCCGTGGAATCTGTCCCCGATAATATCCCTGCCATAAGTCTTGATAAGTTCATTAATGGGACATCCGGCAAGCGGACCGTTGGCGACCACACTTTGTTCGCCTTCGCGGTCTACCAGTTCCCAGGATTCTCCGATGGGATCGTTATGCGGCGGGAGCTGTCGTTTGAGGACAGGTTCCATTTTGGTACCACCCCACATTCTTTCCATGTATATAGGCTCGAAAAGTATCGGATAAAGTTCGCTTTTCTCAATCATTTCCATATTGACGCAAATCTCTCTATAAATATTAAAAAACCAATCGACAAGGTTTAATCTAAAACCTCATCCGGGTATTTCAAATGAACATGGTCTTGTTTATGCGATTTAGTCGAAATTTATATTATCGCGACGGCTTGTATATTGCCGTCAACGGTGATATAATTTTTCAGACACAAAAACACACCCGGCGGCAAATGCCGGATTTCACAACGGGGTTGAATATGAAAACGACACTATACAAGCATCTTATCTATATAGTGGCGGCAATGCTGACAGTTTCCGCCATGCTAACCGGTTGCCTCTCCACAAACGGATCATCCTCCGAGGAGCATGGAGAAAAAATCTGGAAGGCATTCTGCGCCGAATCCGGCAAAGAAGCCAATACCGCATTCATTCAGGCACTCGACCGGGTAGCCACTGAACTTGTCAAAGTCATTCCCAACGCCGAACTTCGCGAAAAGCCCTGGGAACTGGAAATATTCGTCTCGCCCTTTCCTTATGCCTTCTGCCTGCCCGGCGGCAGACTGGCGGTCTCCACCGGAGCATTCAACTTCGCTCGCGACGACGCCGAACTGGCGGCTCTGACCGCCAGAGCCATCGCACATATGCTGCACGGACACGGCGAAAAACGTTACAAAGAATTTATCGCCAGCGGCGCTACTCCGCCTTCACTTGATGAACTCATGAAAATATATGGCGCGGGAGATGCATCTCCAGACATCCCGCACTTTAGTGAAAGCTTTGAGATCGTCGCCGACCGCGAGGGCATGATGCTTATGGCTAAAGCCGGATACTTTCCCGCCGCCATGCCCGCGCTGTTGCGGAAACTCTACGCCATCGACTATGTCGATACAGTTGAATCCATCATCCGCGAAAAAAGTCCTTCCGGACGCTTTGCTGAAGTGGACAGGTTGCTGCCGGAAGCTCAGAAACTCTATGAAGCCGCTCCACAACAACATGGCACCGGACAGGTCTACTCCGACGCATTGCGCTATTCCGACCCAGTCACCAGCGACACACCTGATCAACTGCTGCGCATGAAAAATTCAGCCTATGAAATCAACTATCCTTCCAACTGGACAGTGTCCAAAGACAATGGACTTCTCAGCCTCACCGCCTTCGACCGTGCCGCACGGATTAGCATAATTGACGTGCCCACAGACAGCTTCGTATCAACCGACGCATTGCGTAATATGATCGCGGACAAGCTGCCATCGGTAATACCCGACGCGCAAGTCGGCAAAAAAGGTTTTTCATTCATCAACCGCCGCCGCTCGCCGGAACTCGAATCATCTTTCACCCTGAACGGAAACGAATGGCGGCAATGGACAGTTATTTACTCACGCCAGGACGGTAAACTATTCCATGTCTTCAGCTTCTATGCCCTGAAAGACCAGTATGACTCACGCCTGTCCGCCGCCCGGGCTGTTCTCGACAGCCTCAAACCAATAGAAGTCCCCGCCACTACCACAAAAACACCAGCCCCAGACACCGCGTCAAACGAAGAAGCCACGAAAATCAGAATAGAAGTCAACCGGGAAATAGAACTTAAACGCGTCATGCTGCGCAATAAGATCAATGAATATGACTCCATGTGCCTCCAGGAAGGACTTAAAAACAATCTGCAAAACCGCCGCTGCCCACGTTGCAGAAACATCATTGTCTACGACAAAGGTAAATTCCGCTGGGCATGCAGACGCTGCCGTTATGTTATGGCCGACTACGGCAACATCCCCCTCAACACCGGCAAAACCATTAACCAGGAAATATCACGCAGAAAACAGCAACTTAACAAAGACATAGAACGCTTACAGGAGCAGGGCAATGAACGCCTGAAAAAAATAGATCAACCTCCCATATGGGGAGCCGACGCGGTCAAACTCCCGCGACAAACCAAAGCAGCCCTGCCGCTGGTTAACATCCCCACAGCCGCGGCATCTGAACGCAGCGAACGCATCGAACAAACCAAAGCGGAAGCAGCTATTCCCATCGGTGCACGTGCAGTTCACAGCCTGGTGGAATCACAAATAGAAAAAGCCGGATACGACGGTGCCGAAGATTTCGGAGCCAACGCCGCCGCCCTGCTCCATGGGCGCGAACTTCACAAAGATCTCCAATGCCCCGGTTGCAAATCAACTACCGGTTACGACTTCGGCACTTACTACTGGATATGCCCGGAATGCAAGAAAAAAGTCGCGGACCTGATCGATACACCATACGAAGGCACTACCATCCGACTGTATATCATAGACCGCGAAAACAAAGCGGTAAAGGAAATAAAAGAGCTCCGCAAACAAGGAAATATTCAACTGCGACAGCTCGGACAGGCACCATTGTGGGACGAAAACGCCCCGGTAAAAAATGTCAGCGACCATAGCCGCAGACCCGAATTCAAACCATGATCCACAGGAACATAAACAACATGAAAAAAAATAAATTCCCGCTTATCCTCCTCCTCTTCGCCACCGCTCAGATCACCATGGGAAGCGTAGAAAACGGTACCTTTATATTAACACTGAAAAACCCTGTTACCGAGGGAATCATCTCCTGGGGCAGAGTTTCCATCAGTGGTCCAACCGCGGCAGAACGGAGTGTCAACAGTAACGGCGAGGCGGAATTTATCGGTCTACCCTCCGGCACGTACACGATCGTCGCCGTATCCAACGGCTTTCAACGCCGGATGAACCAGGTCAAGCTTGACTTTAAACAACGCTCTCAACACACCATGACCATGATGCTCCCTCCCAACAAACCAGTATCCTACAACAGCCCTTCAGACTCAACTCCCGGCTCGAAACCAGCCACCACTGCTCCCAGCCTGGAACCGCTCAGAAGAATAGAACGCCCCGCACCAATAGAAAATCCCGGCAGACCGGTACCTGTCAGATCGGAGCAACCGGCACCGTCTACCACCGCAATACCGATCATACGCAAACTCGAAGTGCCGGTATTAGAACTCCCCTCCTCACGACATAACAGCCCGTCACCATCTGCTCCAGCGGCAGAGCCGCAAGCTCCGCCACTTAGCGTCGAAGCGGAAACCGAACTGTTCAGCGAACAAATACAAACCCGCATGAAACAACACCTTTCCACCAAACTGCACGAAAGCGAAGTATACAATATAATCAACGGCATTGGCGGCGTACACTTGAGATATTCAGAAGCACATGGACTTGAAGCGGAAAATGCAGCCAAGGGCATGATCGTAACCGGAGTGACGGGCGCCTTGACTCTGTTGTTCACCGGAATATTCATCGCAGCACTGTTTTTCAAAAGCAAAGACATGTCTGGTTTTGGAAAAATGTTTTTTTCCTGCGCCACCCTTATGCTGTTGCTCCTATGCGCAGCCGCATGGCTGTTGTTCGCCGGGTTCGGCATAGCACTGTTTGATATGAACGTCCAAAGCGCGGCGACAAGCCGCACGACTCAGCCTTCCCCCGACTGGGAACCCGGCGAAGAAATGTAATAAATGAGTTTCCCCCAGATCCCCTTTCCTTACTTTCAAAGTTTTTTTATTTTATCTGCCAGCTTACTGGACGGGACTGAGAGAATATTATTTTTTTATTGAAAAACCATTGACAATACAAGTGTGTTGTTGTATATTGTAAGTGTGTCGCAAATTAACAATCACAAGTCATCAGGATGTTGTTGATGTCACAACAGGATAATTCAATACTTATACCTTCTCACGAGCTGGCGGAAAAGCTGACGCGCAAGATACGCGACGGGGTGCTCAAGCCCGGCGAACGTATCGGCAGTCTGCGGGATTTGGCGGATAATTGCGGTTGCACTCTGGCGGCGGTGCGCAACGCCTTTAAAATACTTGCCGAAGAAAATCTGGTCATATCCCGCCACGGTAGCGGCACATTCGTCAATCCGGCGGTGAACGGTCCGCAGTTGCGGAAGATCGGCTTCATCACCAGTTACGGTCAACAGGATATAGAAAATTATTTTGAACCATTGTTTTCCGTCGCTTCCGCCAATCGCATTGTGCCGATGATAACACTGATTCAACCGGAAAACTGGAAGCCGCGGATAAAAGACCTGCTGGCGGCGGAACCGGAAAGTCTGCTTATAGATGTTGAGGGCAGGATGGTGGATTTGAGCGAGTTGAAAAAACTATGCCGGGGGATTCCTGTCTGCTTCTGCCACCGCTGGGAATGGACGCACGAAAGCCTGGACAATCGTAAAAACGCGATCATCTTCAATTATCATGACGCTTATGCCGAGGGCTTGCGCCGACTGCTCGACCACGGGCATCGCCGTATAGCCATAGCAGTGAGCCATCGCCAGTTGCAACCTTTTAAACAACAGGAAATCGAGTACGCGCTGAAAAATAACTCGCTTTCGCTTGATTCCCCCGAAATACTGCTGATCAATCGCGAAAACATGGATGACTCTCCCGAGAAAGTGGCAGCAGCACTCAAAGCATACGCTCCTACCGCCGTGCTGGCGATAAGCGACTACATCATATATCGCTTATCAGATATTTACCCGGATATTGAACAAATCGAACGCATCGGCCTTTTCAACACTCATTATTCACGCATGAAAAACCATGAGTTCAGCTCCTTCAACCTCGATTTTGAAAAACTATGGACTATGGCGCTCGCCCCCGAACAAAGAGGCGTACAATACCTAAATCCGGAATTTATTGAACGACAAAACGTTAACAAACAGGCAATAGCCGTATGAGTTCGCAGGGAAAGGCATTTCGGCTTCGCCGACCAGCGTCCGGCAAGGCGCCATCGCCAAGTACTGTCAGGTTGCCGCAGATATTGCTGCGCAATATAAAAAATTTAAATAAAATGGAGAAGAAAGGACAATGAAGACAAGAAAGAATTTCACACTCATCGAACTCCTCGTTGTGATAGCTATCATCGCCATCCTCGCGTCAATGCTCCTACCAACGCTCGGACGAGCCAGGAACACCGCAAAGCGTATACAATGCGTTTCCAACCTAAAACAGATGGGTATTGTTCAGATGAACTACATCAACGACTTTGACGGCTGGATGCCTCACAATGGTACCAGCGCGTGGATAAATATCATAAGAGCAACTTATCCCGCAGAAGTTCAAGGAGATAAACTGTGGAGTGGAAGCCGTTACGGGAAGCAGTTCTGGCACTGTCCATCGGAACGGGAAAATCTTGCCGCTGACAGTTCGCCCGGCGGATGTTCCGATTATGGCACCAGTCACCGCTGGGGACGTGATGAAAGCGGCACTTCCGTATTAAGGATGAATAGGAATACAAAACGCCCGTCAGTAAAATTTTCTCATGGGGATATTCCGCTAAACAATATCCGTCCGACACTCTACCCTACTTATTTTACCCGGCAGGGAATACCGGTATCTAAAAGACATGACAAACAAGTCAACTTGATGTTTTTTGACGGACACGTGTCCGCGATAGCATATGATGAGCTGTTCCGCAGAGCGTGGGACGAAAACTGGGGAGCTTTCAATGGCACCCCTTGGCAAAACAGAGCGCCATGGCATTAAAAACAGGAAATCACGATGAAAAGTATGATATTATCAGGAATGCTGTTGGCATCAACAGTGGTAAGTGGAACAGTAGTGATCTCACAGCATTTTGAATCGGATGAAGTCGGCTCAGGAGCAAAATGGACTCGCATGTATTATAATGCGGAAAGTTATGCAGGGGTCAGCGACGAAGCGCATTCGCTCTTGCCGGAGAACAATAAACATGGGTTCAAAGTTTATAAGGCCACGAATACAAAAAACGGCTGGATGCACTTATCATTTCCTAAACAAACAGGAGCGTTAAAAATAAGCTTCGACTTCATGGCGGAAAATAATCTAAGATTTATTTTTGATGTATTTTCGGAATGGAAAACGCACATAAGTCTGGAGCTCAATCGCAACGTATTGAGCAATATGGCAAGTCGTTCAGACCGGTACAAGCTGGCGGACATTGTTCCAAGAAGCTGGTATCGCATAGCTATTGAAATAAATAAGCCTCTGAATAAAGCGGAGGATTTCACCATTGAAGTAAAAAGTCTTGACCCCAAGAATGAATTTTACTCAAAAGTAGAAAACATGATTTTCTACAATATAAAAGGTTCCGGGGAAGATTTTATAAATCGGATTAAAATAACAACATGGCCGGGAAAGGCATTATTTCTTGACAATTTAACTGTTGATTCAATAGAGGAACAAAAATGACACTGTCAAAAACCATAAAAAAAGCATCACTTTTATGCGTCTCTGCGTTTGCGGTAAATATTTGCGGGGCATATACAAGCATTCCGGAGATTAACGAAAAACCCGTTGATGGCTATAGTCATCTGCCTAAGGCCGAGATAAAACGCCACAATGGAGTGGGTTCGTTATTTATTGACGGCATAGTATATCCGAGGATCGGTATAGGTACCCGCTCCAGCACCACTATCCGGGAGATGGCGGATTCCGGACTGAATATAATCCAGACGTCTGGCTGCATGATTGGCGGAGCAACTAAAATGCCGGCATTCAAAAAGAGCATTGATAATCAGGCAAAGAATATTCTTGAAGCAATGCCCGACGCCAGAATAATAGTAAGACTTAGTATTCAGCCTTGCCCGAAGTTCCTGAAAGAAAATCCCGGCAGTCGGGTAACTGGAGAGAACGGTGAGACTGAATTTCAAGATCGTTTCAACAGCCGTTTCTCCGAATACGTAAAATATCGTCCTTCCTGGGCAAGCATGAAATGGCGCCAACTGGCAACCGCGGAAATAAGAGAAGCGGTGGAATATATTGCGTCCCGCCCATATGCGCAAAGCATAGCCGGAATAGTTTTCACCGCCGGACACAGCGGAGAATATGACCAGTGGTTTGGAGGCAAAGCATGGCCGGGAGGACTGCCGGGGGATTGGTGTGCTGAATCCGTAAGCCGCTTCAGGGATTGGTTGCGGAAAAAGTACGCTAATAATGTCGACAAATTGCGTAAAGCGTGGAAAAATGACAAAGTTACTTTTGAGACTGCCGCAATTCCCAGCGCAAAAGAAAAAGGGCGTGATGGAATAACTCTATATGATGTTGCGAAAACTCAGGCACGTTTTGACTATGAGGAGTTTTTCAAGGCACAGATCGGAGAAGCCATCGAATCATGGTGCAAGGCGGCAAAACTGGCGTCCGGCAACCGTCTTATAACCGGAGCAATGTTGGCTACAGGAGACAACGGCAGCAGAATATTTATGACTTCTCCATGGATAGACTTTGGCTCAGGACCTCCGGGATACAACAATCGGCAGCCTGGCGGCAACCCGCGCCATGACTATATCGGCGAAGAAATGCGGCGCCACGG
>JAFGXT010000243.1 GCA_016936495.1 Victivallales bacterium | reverse complement strand
TTTTTTTATGCGGATACTTTTCGCGTGGCGTTTGTTTTAACAAATACAACAAACAAAAACGGAAACGGAGGAAAGTATCATGTACCGAAGCACCCATTCATTTGTCATGCATTACCTTATGGAGTTTTCCCACATTGAGATCGATCATTTTGAAAAAACATCGGACGCGTATCAATTTAAGTGCCACCTGAACATTGGCGAAGGGAAAGACAAGGTAAAAATCATCCTGCAATATCTGGGTTACAGTGAAGATGATTCATGGATAGCGTCCAGCGGTATAATCGGTTCATTCAAAACTCATTCTGATCTGATACACATGTTCGATCACCTGCATTCCAACACCGTGCCATCCTACGCTCTGACGCTTGACAAGTACAGCCGCGTTATAAGCCTGACACGTTCCATGCGCATGAAAAACCTTGATTTGAAAGCCATGCACGAGCTCACCTCGGATATGGCAAAAATGATATTAAATCTGCGGAAGTGAACGTTGCCTACTTTCGGGGGAAAGTCAAAAATATGCATACATACGACCTGAAGCTCAAAAAGTGTGTATTTGTGTAGGTTTGACCCCTAGGCGCCTTTTTTGTCAAAATATCAAAATTGTGGAATCGGCATTATCGTCAAAATATCCGTACAGCACAAAAAAGTGATAAATTCATGTATTATATAATTATTGATGTTACAATTTCTGAGTTTAGGAAAAATATTTCCAGAATGCTATTATATTAAGCACAAAATATCACACATTGAAATACATCCCCAGTCAACACAAACTATCTTCATTCCGAAACTAATTTCAAAAATGTAATAAAAACCTTGTCAAAGCACCACGGAATTGCAAAAATGCAATCACGGATTAATTAACTCTTTTTTGTTGTCAAATATTACACTTTGGTAATAAGGGAGTTATGATCTTAAGTGTTTTTGCTGGCACGATACCTGCTTTAAGGCGCATGGCTATTGTAATTTCTTTTTTTTACAATGAAGATCAATAAATTATTTCAGGAGAAAAGAGTTGGAGACAGAACAGTTTCAAGAAAGTCGGGCATTTTTTATAAATGCGTTATTAAAAAAGATCAGCAGGATCACGGTCGTATTTACAACATTACTTGTCGGAATGGCAGTTATGGCTGAAACACCTGAAGCCGAATTGGTAAAGAAGGTAGCGTCAGAGTCAAATGCACATGATACTTTGTTTTTCTTTATCGGGGCGGTGATGGTATTTGCCATGCATGCGGGATTCGCGTTCCTTGAACTGGGAACTGTACGCAAAAAGAACCAGGTCAATGCTCTGCAAAAGATTTTCACTGACTGGGGAGTCAGTACGGTAGTATATTTCCTTATAGGTTATCCTATTGCTCATGGGGTAAGTTTTATGGTAAATGCTGAAACATTAAATGCGAATAATGGAATAGAGCTCATAAAGTTCTTCTTTTACTTGACGTTTGCGGCATGTATTCCTGCTATTATAAGCGGCGGCATTGCAGAACGCGCTAAATTCTGGCCGGTGATTCTGGCAAATGCGGTACTTGCCGGAGTCGCTTATCCGTTTCTTGAAGGCATGACATGGTTTAATTTTGCTTTTAATGCGAAAGGAGACGCAATAGGATTACAAAGATTCTGTGAAACATATCTTGGCGGTCAATTTACTGATTTTGCCGGATCTGTGGTAGTACATTCTTTCGGAGGATGGCTTGCGCTTCCAGCGGTAATTCTCCTTGGACCAAGATTCAAGCGTTATTCAAATGGCGTTCCGGCAATTTCAAACATTCCACTTCTGGCATTGGGCAGCTGGATATTGTGCGTCGGCTGGTTTGGCTTTAACGTCGTCAGTGCGGCGCGTTTTTCAGATGCTTCCGGGCTTGTTGCGGTGAACAGTCTTATGGCAATGGTCGGCGGTCTGCTTGCCAGTGTTTTGATATCACGCAACGACGCCGGATTTACACATAACGGAGCGTTGGCGGGGCTTATTGCCATATGTGCGGGGAGTGCGGTAGTGCATCCGCTGGCGGCATTTGCGATAGGGGCTGTGGGCGGATTGATTTTCTTTTTCATGTTTACGGTTGAGACGGAGCGCTTTAAAGTTGATGATGTTCTTGGGGTATGGCCTTTACATGGTATTGTCGGCAGCTGGGGAGGACTGGCCGCTGGCATTTTCGGTAGTGTCGAGCTTTTTGGTGCACGGCAGAATGTAAACTTCATGGCTCAGCTTATTGTTACCGTTTTTACTATTTTGTTTGCTCTCGTAGTGGGTTTCACTGTTTTCGGTATAATAAAAATCGTATTCGGTATCCGACTGGAAGCGCATGATGAGTTTATCGGTGCAGACCGTGCTATTCATAACATTGAAGCGTATCCGGAAGAAGCTATCTGACCGGTTCATTGAAATTGCAAAAAACTTATATGCAATTATAGTCATCATAAAGTCAAATTAAAACAGGACATTTACATAATGAAAAAGATTGAAGCAATAATTCAGCCGGATGCGTTGGAAAGTGTAAAGGAAGCGCTTTTTGAGGCGGATATCCATAAGATGACAGTACACAAAGTTCGTGGCTGCGGACAGCAAAAAGGATATACCGAATCATATCGCGGCAAAGTTTACAAGGTTAACTTGCTGGAAAAGGTTAAAATTGAAATAGCGGTCAATGACGAATTTGTGGATTTGTGTATCGACGCGATTATAAAAGGCGCCAGAAGCGGCAATATTGGTGATGGCAAGATTTTTGTTACCGAACTTACCAAATGCGTGCGTATCCGCACCGGTGAAACAGGAAACGAGGCCATCGGCTGATACAAGGGAACTCGGGGTCAGGCATGCACATTGATATTGTTACATTTCAGGTGCTGTACTGACTCCCGGTCTTTTGTTTATAATCCGATTTTTAGTTGACTTCGGAGGGAAGCGGGGGTATATATACGAAAACAATTAAGTGGAAGCTATTGTCTCTCATATATTAATACGGAGAGGGAAATCATGCACGTATTTTACCAGATTGACCATGAATTTGTTACTATGGCTACTTTGCTTATCTTTTGCGTAACTTATATCGGTATCGCGATGGGCAAAATTTGGGGACTGAAACTGGATCGAACCGGAATAACCCTGCTTGGAGCGATTGCGATGCTGGCTTTTGGGTGCGTGTCGCTGTCGCAGGCGGTGGCGTCGATAAGCATGGAGTCGATTTTGCTGCTTTTCAGTCTGATGCTGGTGGCGTCACAGCTGCATTTTGCGGGTTTTTACCACAAAGTTGCCGGGGAAATATCAAGTTTTCTTGCTCGTCCCAAGCTGTTTCTTGCTATTCTGATGATCACTTCCGGTGTGTTGTCTGCTTTCCTTAATAACGATGTTATATGTTTTGCCTTTACTCCGGTGGTTGCCGGAGCTTTGTTGCGCAAGCGGATGAACCCGGTGCCTTTTCTGATAGCGCTGGCGCTGTCCAGCAACATTGGCTGTACCCTGACGATGATCGGCAATGCTCAGAATGTCCTTGTCGGGCAGATAGCCCATTTGAGTTTTGGTGCTTACATGCTCTGGGTATTGGCTCCGGTTACTGCCGCGCTGGCGCTGGCTTATGCGGTGGTATATTGGCTCGGGCATAAGCATTTCATGCTCGCAACTGACGACGTTACCGCTGTACCGCCTGAAGACGCCACTCCGTTTGACGCCTGGCGAACCTGCAAAGGGCTGGGGATAACATGCATCATCATTATACTGTTTTTCACGCCATTGCCGCGGTATCTGGTGGCTTTGACCGGTGCTGGATTGTTGTTGTGCAGTCATCATCTGAACAGTAAAAAGGTACTGGGCGGGGTTGACTGGCAGTTGCTGTTGCTTTTCATCAGTTTGTTCATAGTGGTCGGAGCCTTTCACTATAGCGGTCTGGCGGACAAGGGCATGATCTGGCTTGACAAGGCAGGATGCGATCTGAATAATACCTATATCCTCTCGCTTGTTTCCGGGATTTTGAGCAATCTCATAAACAATTCAGCCGCTGTAATGCTGCTGGTGAAAATGGTTGACTTCAGTAATCCGGTCAATGGTTATGCTCTGGCTTTGTCGAATTCGTTCGCCGGCAATCTGCTGCTCATCGGCAGCATGGCCAATATCATCGTGGTACAGTCAGCGGCCACCTTCGGCATTAAGATATCTTTTACCGAATTCGCCAAGTATGGAGTACCTACCGCAATCAGTTCTTTTGCCGTACTGTTGTTATGGATATGGATCATGGCGTGATTTTTTCTATTGTGGAGCCGTGCACCAAATTGAAGGGAATCGGATAACGGTTTAATTGTAAAGCAAAACAGGAAGTCTGCCATTAACGGTGACTTCCTGTTTTTTCGTATCAGGCGCTTTGGAGTTTGCGGTTTATTGATTGACGTAAGTTTAACAGGACTTCGGCGCTTTGCGGATAAGAATTTACAGACAGCTTGCCGCCGGTAACTTCTTCTATCAGCGACATTACATTTGCTCGTCCCGCATGGCTCTCAAGCAACTGCATGGCACGTAAATCCTGCATCGCTTCTCGCATCAGTTCGTGCCGCAGAGAATCAACCGGACCGTTTTCCCCGGGATAAACCAGAAAGGCATCGCCGCAGGGGAATCTGCCGCCCGCGTCGGTAACCTTGTATGGATCGATCACTCCCAGCGAGTACTGCCGGTACCAGAAGTTATATCCCCAGTGCAGAAATCCCTTGAGATCGTAGTTATAAAGCTGAACACCGAGAATACGGGTTCGCGCTCCCGGGTAATGGATGAAGCGATTGGTGGTAAGTATGGTTGGATTGCAGCAGTAATATGTCCACAGGTTTTCAATGCCGGCGTCGACGAATTTTTCCACTTTAGCGATGCTCGGTATCGGATGCTTGCAGAGACCTTCGTTGTAAAATTCCAGATGAGACATGGCGTCCATCATCTCAATGTCTCCCAAACAACTCTTGATGACCTTCGCCGCGTGGCGATAGTTGTCCAAGGCATCAATGCCGGGTTCATCTGAAACATGAAAACAACAGTTCCTGCGCAAATCCAATCGATCTATCAAACTCACTAGAGCACGCAGGAATTCAGCCAGAAAATCCTGATATTCCTTGCCCATAGCTTCGGTATCCCAGCCGAACATCTTTTCATCGACGCCATTACGGCGGACAATGATTTTCGGAGCGTGTTTTGCTCCCCACTGAGTGTAAAGATGAGAGAACTCAAAACGTCGCAGTCCGCAGTTTTGCGCCAGTTTGATCCAGCGCTCCAATCGCTCAAAACCGAATTCATAGCCATTTTCAGTCAGAGTCACATCTACCAGTTGCACAGTGGGACGCTCTGTCCCGATTGCGGTGTCGAGCGGAGGCGTAAACACTGGAGTCAGCAACTGGGTTATTCCATGATCTGCCATATTGCGGAAATAGTTTTCCAGCAGCTCCCAGTGTCGATTGCTCCATACCGGAGTGTTATGCAAGGAGGAGATGCAGTCGGCATAAAACCATTCCGTTCGTTCGCACTGCTGCACCGGCAGACTTAAGGGCAATACTTCCAGCGTAAAAGTGAACTGCTCAGCGACCTCTTCGGTTTGCTGACTGAACTTTATTGTAATCGGATACTTGCCGCCCGGACAATCTTCCGGCACCCTTACGCTTACCCAGACGCTGCGCCATTGAAACGGGTATGCCGTCAGTTTATCCGGCATTGGCAGCAATGGATCAGGATATAATCCCGGCGCGCGTGAAATAACATTATCATCAAACTCTCTGCACAGCAGTTCCACCGGAACCAATCCCACTTGACGCAATTCGACCGCGTCGCCGAGGGATGATTCCACTTCGCAATTTATATCAAAAAAATGCGTATCCGCATAATACGCCGCCTGAAACGAAAACACTTCGCCGCGCAATGCGGACGCGGCAAGAAAATCGCGCTCGCCGGGAGCTTCCGCCCACGGCATGACTTTGGTCATAGAACTGACCGGTTTTACTTTGAATAACATCTTGAGGCTCCTTTAGTTTAAGAAATAAATATCATAATTAAAATGCTTGATCTCAAGCAGAGTCTCCATTACACAAACGGGTTTCAACTTTGACGCTGACCGGCGCCTTGCCGTCACGGGAGGCGGCGGCAAGACGTAAAAGTTCACTGCCTACGTTCCGGCGCATCAGATCGACCGTGGTCAGGCGCAACTGACCTGAAAATATTTCATCAACATTGTCAACTCCAGTAACCGCGAACGCGGGAGGTTTCCGTCCCAGTGACAGAGCCGCTTTTACCGCTCCGCTAGCTCTGAGGTCAGAACCGCATACCATGGCTGTAACCTCGGGGTGTGCAGACAAAAATGCTTTCGTGAGTGTCTCAGCAGTTTCCGGCATGCCATTCGGGGTATGCACACAATATTCACGTACGGCACGCTCCCCGGCGGCGTTCAGCGCGCGCTTATAGCCTATATAACGGGCATGGTCATTGCGACTACCCAAGTATGCTATCCGGCTATGCCCGCGGGACAGTAAATATGCAGTGGTCTTTGCCGTAGCTTCGGCGATATCCACCCATACATGATTAAATCGTTTCCCCAGACGGGTATGAATCCCATAAACCGAATAGGGCAGGTGATGCTGCATACAATGTCTGATCAATGGCTCAAACACATCATAACGGGTAAAGATAAATACGCTGTCCGGGCGTTGCGCCAATTGACGGAATTCATTCAGATCACTTTTCATCGGGCACAGATTAACTTGCCAGCCCAGTTCCCGTCCGCGCTCCGTCACTCCGGCGATAATATCACGCAAAACAAACCAGTCGGTTGGATTGCCATTGCGTTCAAAAACCTCACGTTCGGAGAAAATACAATAGACGCCGGGCGATCCATGTGTCAAATGTTGGTCGGGTGTTCCGGGCGCATCTGCCACAAAAGTACCTTTCCCCTCAACGGTATAGAGCAATCCATCTTCAAACAATGGCTGTAAGGCTCTGGACAAGGTCGCTTGACTCACACCATAATGTTCCATCATATATTTTATGGTGTGAAAACGTCTGCCGGGAAATTCCCGTTCATTAAGTTCCGTCCGCAACAATGCGGTCAGTTTTTCGTGTTTATAGTTGCTTTCCAGCATAACGGTTCTTTTTTTTGTTGTGTATAGTATATCGATACGCATAAAATAATATATTAAAGCATCTTTGTCAAGAGCATTGATTGCAAGAAATTCGGGTTTATAGAAGGTTTGACCCTTAGATTTTTACCTTGTTTTCCAGTTTTTGTATGGGTTGAGCACGAGAGCGGAATTGTGATAGCGCGGGTCTCCGGTAACTTCCTGTCCCAGCCATTCCGGTGGTTCGAAGTCTTCATCTTCGCGGGAAAGTTCGAGCTCGGCGAGGATGAGTCCGGCATTGTCCCCCTCAAATTCGTCTATTTCCCAGGTCTTGCCCTGGTGTTCGACTTTGTAACGGATCTTTTCAATAAAGGGTTTTGCGCAGATTATATCCAGCATTTCTTTGGCGTCGGCGACGGGTATCGGATATTCAAATTCTTTGCGCGTCATCCCTGAATTTCTGCCTTTTACGGTGAGAAAAGCTTCATTTCCGGCGATTCTCACGCGGACGACTCCTTCCGGGGCATAGACGTAACCCTGACAAAAGCGTTCCCCGCGCGCTCCCTGGCGCCAGAGTTCGGAGCTTAACAAAAATTTACGTTCTATTTCTATTCCCATCGTTTTTGCCTGTATTTTCGCTTTAAAAGTTTTTTCTATGGGATATATTACGGCATGTGGCGGATCAATTCAAATAATTTGTAAAATATGACGGGGAATTTATGGGATCAAGCAGGAAGTTGTCTCGCGCGGAAATAGGCTGGATATTATATGATGTGGCAAATTCTGCTTACGCGTTGATAATTATAACTACGATAATGCCTATATATTATGCCGGTTACGTTATTCATGACATGCCTGCCGGCACTGCCACTTCAGATTGGGGATTTGCCAACAGCGCCGCCAGTTTGCTGGTCGCCTTTATGGCTCCACTGCTGGGAGCGGTAGCTGACGTAAAACAAAGCAAAAAAATATTTCTGGGCGGTTTTATTCTGCTGGGTGTGGTCTCCACTGCAATGTTGTGCCTGACCGGACCGGGAATGCGTTTTGAGGCGATGCTGCTGTTTGGCTTGAGTTTAATTGCGTTTGCGGGCGGGAATATATTTTATGATTCATTGCTTGTGGATGTAACTACTAAAAGACGTATGAATTGGCTGTCCGGCGCCGGGTATGCCTGGGGATATATCGGCGGGGCTGCGCCTTTTGTCATATGTATCGTGCTGTTTGCACTGATGAAGGATTCCGGCACGCTGGTGATGAAGATTTCCTTTATTATCACCGCGTTATGGTGGGGGGTGTTTTCCATTCCAGTACTGAGACTGGCACGTCAGAAGTTTCGGGCGGAAAGCGAGAACCGTTCCGTCGCCGACGCGTTGAAAAATCTTATGAATACTTTTCGCAAAATCAAACAACATCGTCAGGTGGTGATTTTCCTGCTGGCGTATTTTTTGTATATCGACGGGGTGGATACGATTATTCGCATGGCGATCCCCTACAGCAAGGACATAGGTCTGGAGGATTCAATGTTGATGTTCACCGTGTTGGGGCTTCAGGTGGTGGCGTTTCCCTTTGCGTTGTTATATAGTTATTTGTCAAAAAGACTGGGAGCCAAACGTTTGATCTTTGTGGCGATTCTGGTGTATATAGTCGTTACTTTTCTGGCTTTTCTGATGCCTTCGATCGAGGATATGACGCTTAAGACCTGGGTGTTTTTTCTGCTTGCCTTTCTTATCGCCAGTTCTCAGGGAGGGGTACAGGCGTTGAGCCGTTCGTATTACGGCAAGATAATTCCCCGCAAACAGTCGGCTGAATTTTTCGGGTTTTACAATATTTTCGGCAAATTCGCGGCGATAATGGGACCGGCGATGATCGCAGTGGCGGATCGGGTGTTCGGGCACGTTAAATATGGCATGTTGAGTCTGGTATTTTTATTCATCGCCGGAGGGCTGATATTGATTTTTGTCAAGGAACCGGAAAGCCCGTTGTATAAGCCGTGAATGTTTAATGGTATTGAAACGTTTATTTATGGAGGGACGTTATGTGTCGCGTAAAATGGTTTGTTTTGTTGTTGTTGTCTGTTTGTGCCGCGTTGGCATCAGGGCAGAAGACGGAGAAATTCGTACCCGCCGACAAGGATGTAGTTAGCCAGGCTTTTGCGTCCGGCTGGGAAATGTATGTGTTTATTCCACCTGCTAACTGTAACGATTTACAGCATATTGGACAGTTCAAATTTGAACGCATAGAGCGAGGGGCACTGTTGAAAGGTGTTAAGGTCGGCAAAGACCTTTACCTTATGGATCTCAAAGGTAATATTTTCCAGGCTTCAAGCGGCAACCGTTATAATCTTACTCCGCTGGTGTCCAATCCGGCGCAATACAAAAAAAAGGGAGAACAGGAGCTGTCTCAGCTGCAAAAATTATACGACGCCAGCAAGAAAAAACATGAAAGTTATATTTCTAAGCGCAAAGCTGTACAAGCGGTGTTTAATCGTTACAAAGACTCCAAAGAGAAAGCGGACAGGGATAAAACCGCAAACGCCAGAAAAAATATCCGGGCATTGGATAAAACCATCAATCGTTCAGCAAAACAACTTAAAAAGCGGCAGGATGAGATCAAAGACGTAGAAAAAAAGGTCAATGACTTCAATGCCGCGTTTGATAAGTTAAGTAAAGAGAAAGCCTCACTTAAAAAATAAATTAACTAACAGCAGGGAAATTGTTTTATGTTGAATCCATTAAGTTTTAGCGTTAAAAGTAGTAAGGTGGTCAGGTCTCTTTTTTTATGGTGTATTATGGCAACGGTGTCATTGTCTGCTTCACTGGCATGTGCTCAGGACACCCCACCCCTGTTTAAAGACGGTCAGAATATTGTTTTCTATGGAGACAGTATTACTCATGGCGGCTGGTATTTGTATTATATACAGCTTTTTTACGCCACTCGTTTCCCTGAACGTTTGGTTACGGTAACTAACTCCGGTATTTCTGGGGCCTCGGCTCGTGGCAGCCTCAAACGTATTGATTTTGATGTTTTGGAAAAGAATCCGGATCAGGTGTATGTCATGTTCGGGATGAATGACGTCGGACGCAGTAATTATAAGAGTTCCGACGCGGATAAAAAAACGCTTGCCGCACGCAGAAAAAGCTTGACCGCGTTTGAATCCAGCATGGCGGAGACCATTCGTCTTATTCAGGCAACAGGAACCCTTCCAGTGGTGATTTTGCCCTCGCCATATGACCAGTATGGTACAACTCCCAGTGCGGAGAACTTGACCGTGTGCAATGATGGCTTGGCGGAATGCGCCCTTATTGGGAGAAAACTTGCTGATGAGGCGGGAATTCCTTGGGTCGATCTGCATACGCCTATGACGGAATTGCTGAAAAAACATCCGGAACTGAACCTGTGCGGACGAGACCGGGTGCATCCCGGCAAAACCGGACATATGGTGATGGCGTATTTTATTCTTCAGGCACAGGGACTTGGCAGGGAACCTGTCGGCGCGATCATTGATTTTACCGGGAAAAACCCGCCTCTTACGAAGAAATGTCAGATCAAAAATATGAAAACAAGCGAGGGCGGACTGGAGTTTGATTATTGCCCGAAATCATTACCTTTTCCTGTTTTTAAAGAGTATACTGAGGCTGCCGAACTTGTGGACTGGAATCAGCTTAATAAGGAGATGCTGAAAATCAACAATCTTCCGCCGGGAGATTATTCGCTCAGTCTTGATGGTAAAAAGCTTGGCGTTTTCAGTGCGGAACAGTTCAAAGAGGGAATAAATATGGCGTTACTGCCGACGCCTCAGGCGGAAATAGCGCGGCAAGTCCTTAGGGCGGTTATTGCTAAAGCTGACGCAGACCGGGAGTTACGCCGAATGGTGCAGGTGGAGCTTATGTTTGAGAAAGATAAAGACAGCTTATCCGATCCCCAAGCTCGTGAACAGCTTTTCAAAGATAAGTTGGAAAAAATAAATCCCAAATACAGAACTTATTATGCCGGTGTGTTTGAACGTTATAGTAAGCTTGCCGATTCTCCTGATCTTGAGAAAAAGGCGATGGACGCTCAAGCGCTTATTTATGCTCCGCGGGATATGAAAACCTGCCATATGGAAATCAAGCCGGTGAAAAAATAATCTATCAGCTTGCTGTACAAGCTGATAGATTGTTGATTTGAATTTTATAGTATCGCGTCCGGGCCGATGGGCATAGTTTGATCTCCCGGGCGCGCCTGACCTTCCGGCAGTACCAGTGTTTCCGCTACTGTTACTTTGAACCCTTTGGGATCAAGCAGAGTGATACGGAACATCAATGCGCCGTTGTCGTCAAGATGAGTTCGCAGTGAATCATCGGTAAGCGGCAGACGCACAATGGTTTTATCTCCGGGAGGACAGGAGACTTTCACGTCGGTGAACTTGCGGATCATGGTCATCCATTTGCCTGCGCGATTGAACTGGAGGCGGAATGTACAATCTTTCAAATCAATCGCGTTAAATTGATTTTGCACCTCAAAGTTTATGTCGTTCTGACCTTTGCGCCAGATCAGCCGTGATGGAAAATGTACCGGACTGAACGCCTTGCGTAATGCCCAGAAATAGGGTTTGACAGTAAGATCGCCGCATACCACACCCCAGTCGGCGTCTTCGCCGAAACGCATCCAGCCCCAAGGTACGTCGCCCGCCGAACAGCTTATCCACGGGAAATACGCTCCGCCCAGACAACTCTTCTCGGAGCGCATCAGTCCCCATTCGCGCTCAAGCCTGTCCTGACAGACCTGAAGCGAATTGCGTCCTGAAAAAATATCTTCCTGAAAATCATCGATAATATTCGCGTATGGCGAATTGAGCAGATCCGGTATCATATTGGCGATGCCCCATTCGGATGAAAACCAGCATCCGCTCCAACCGCGTTCAAGCGCCTCTTCACTGGTCATTTCCGTATGGTTTGCCTCCCAGCTGTCTGGATTGGCGATACGTCCTTCCTGAAGAAATTTTCTGGCATGATTGAAGCTGTAATGTGTATCGGCAATATCGCCTACACGCAGTTCAAAAATACCTTCGATCTTATTTGCCGGCCCCGGAGGTGGAAACATGGTCGGGCGCGAAGGATCAAGCAGATGACAGAACTGGTCGTAAATACGTAGATGATTCCAGCCGTCAGCCGCGACGGCGGCGGATTCAGGCATGTTTTCATTACCGACGCTCCATACCATCAGCGATGGATGATGCCGGTCGCGTTTGATGACGCTTTCGATACGGTGCATCGCCGGGCCAGTCCATTCCGGGTCATGAATATAATTAGTGCCCCAGTCGATCGGTATTTCCTGGAGGAGATATATACCCATTTCATCGCATAGATCGCATAATTCGGAAGGTCCGGTAAAATGCGTGCGGATGGCGTTTACATTGGCTTTTTTCATCAATTCAAGATTACTGCGCAACCAGTCCGAAGGAGTGAAAAGTCCGCCTTGCGGATGAAATGACAAATGGTTGACGCCGCGGAATTTAACGAATGTCCCGTTGAGCTTCGCGCCTTCCGGAGATAGCTCCAGACGGCGGAATCCGGTTCTGTAGCCATATTTGCAAGTGCCGTCTGTTGACTCCAGGCTAAGTGAGACATTATATAAATTAGGATATTCATCGTTCCACAGTTCAGGATTTTCCACTGTCATGTTCACGGTGCATTCCTGCTGTCCCGCCGCTACTTCGCAGGCACAGGACGCTACGGTTTTGCCGTCTTTCGTCAGTTTCACGCACAAGCGTGCGGGAGCGTCTCCGGCAATATTGACCGTGCCCTTGAGCTGTCCTTTTTTGAAGTCGGGAGTAAGTTCGCTGATCAGATGATAGTCGCGTACATGAACCGCGGGGACGGCGAAGAGGCAGGCACTTTGCGCCAGTCCGGCGAATTCCAGTGAATGGCGCGGCATATCCATTTTTATAAAGCGGTGTTTACGCAAAAGTCTGACGGAGATGATCGCTTCGCCGCCAGGTTGTGCTAGGCTGGAAACATCTGCTTCCAGCGGGGTGAGCCCGGAATATTGTTCCGCGACTTTTTTACCGTTGACATAGATTATTCCGGCGGGATATATGGCCTCGAAGCGCAGGATTATTTTCATGCCTGACCAGTTTTCCGGCACGGTTATTTTTCTGACTATGATAGCGCCGTCATTGTCGTCGATATGTTTAAGTCCGACGCGATCCCAGTTTGGAATGTCCAGGCTTTCCGCTTCCGGGTCGGCATAGCATATTTTGCCGGGTTGTGTTTTTCGCTGCCAGTTTTCGAATCCAGTCAGAGCCGCCGCCTCATTTTCCTCGAAAGGATAATATTTTACGTGCCATTCGCCATCGAGCGTGATCCGGGAATCTTCCGGTACCGCGCTGACTGTCGCTTGAGTGATTTGAGTATGGTGTCCGCCGGCGAACTGCATGGTGCTGGTTCCGGTTGCGTTAAGCTGTTGTGCTATAATCTCATCGGCATTAATAATCATTTGTTTATAACCTCTTGCGGCGGAGATTCATGCCCGCCTGTAAAATTTAAATAACTTATGCGGTCAGACCGCATCTGGACAAGTTGCCTCACTGTCCCTCACTTATTATAAGTCATTGATTTTATATGTCAATCGAGCAAACTCAACAAACGCAAAGTTTTTTGCGTTAAGCGAAAAAATGTTGTTTATGACGGGACTGACAGAAAACATATCTGTCAGTCCCGTCATATAGCGGCAATCGGCTGAAATCCACTGAAGATTTTGCTGATTATCCCTCCTCGTGATTCAGTCTCCTGGTTTATCTGCTAAATAAGCGGATGAGAGAGTCGGATAGTTAGCTTTAGCATCTCTTGTCGGGTCTATCAAGCGAATGGCGAATCCTGCTCTATTACAGGAGGAACCATTTTTACCGGGAGCGGCAGATTATCGTAGCCGCTTTCTTTTAGGACCAAAAGGCAGTTTTCTATAATATTGCGAACATCAAAGCCGATACGCTGTAATTGACATGGTTTAGGACGGTTGATCGGGAAGTTTGCATGAGAGACCAGCTTGACATCCTGTTCCGGTTTGATGTTCTCGTACTTCAGAGCATCGACCACGTATTCTAGCAAGTTTTCATTACCGACAATGAGACCATCGGGACGCTCTGTCTTTGAGGAGCTTGTGAACCAAAGTTTTACAATGTTTCTCACCCAGTATTCAGGAGAATGTCGGAAGCTGATGCTAATTTCCCATTTCCTGGGCATAAGGATACCCAGGTCATCCGCCAGAAGCCGCGCCGGAGCGATATATCGCGGTGGCATTTCCGTGTTGACGATTAGTCCGACTCGTTTGCAGTTGCAACTATGTAAATGCTGTACCGCCTGCCGGTAGAATTCATAATAATCAACATTAACATTGTTGAGTCCTGATACTTCCTCGCCGTAGAGTAATACGCGCGGCACCTGTAGTTTTCGCAAGGCATGGATAGCAGCCTCCGGTGGTTTGTCGGCAAAAATAATTCCCGCAATCCTTAGCTCTTCGGCATCATTGATAATTCGCTGAAAGTCCTCATGCTCGATATCATAACTGTAAAGGCGCGAGAAAATCAGCCGATAACCCAGATGCTCTTCCAGATAATTATGTTGACGGATAATTCCATCCCAGAGCGCATCGGTAAAATTGACATTTGATTCGTTGACCGGAAAAACAATCGCGACAGAATAGAGGTTCGGCGGTCTGTCCGCCACAAAAGTTCCAGTCTTATTATTGGTATATAGGAATCCCTCACGCAGCAGAGTGTTGATGGTTTTCTGCATAGTAGCACGGCTGGTACCATATTCAGTAATCAGTTCCTCGCGAGTGGGGAGCTGCTGTCGTGGTTTCCATTTTCCGGTCATAATCCCTTGTCGGATATCCCGGGTAATGTCATGATACTTGCTTATCATGGAATACTCCTTTATTTATTCTAATTAAAACAATACTTCAATAGAATAAAAAATCAACCATAAATACTTTT
>JAFGXT010000242.1 GCA_016936495.1 Victivallales bacterium | reverse complement strand
TATGGAAATCATTTTTTTCGAACACTTCAGGGTCGATATTATATTTATCATGCTTGCTGCGAATATAGCTGAAAGCGGTCTCGGCGCTTTCTTTCATCACATTACCCAACGAGCCGGTAAGTTTCAACACGCCTTTACCCGGCATCCGGGTGGCTTCTATAGAAAGAATAGTGCCACCAACGCTGGTCCATGCCATACCTGTAGCCACGCCGGGCTCTGATTCCGAGTCTATTTCATCTTGAGAAAACTTGCGTGAACCAAGATATTTCTTCACATCTCTGGCTTCAAGTGTGGTACGGTTTTCGCCATTTATTTCGCCTTCGACGACTTTACGGGCGACTTTACGGCACAACTGTCCAATGGTTCGTTCCAGCGTACGCACTCCAGCCTCGCGGGTATAATAAGATATAAGCTCGTCAATGGCTGACATAGCTACAAACAACTGCCGCTGCTTCAAACCGTTGAGCTTAAGCTGGCGCGGGATGAGGTAACGCTTGGCTATCTGTTTCTTTTCATCCGGCGTATATCCGGGCAGACGAACTATTTCCATACGGTCAAGCAATGCCGGAGGAATCGTGTCCAGCACATTGGCGGTGGCGATGAACATCACCGGGCTGAGATCGTAATCCAGCTCAAGGTAGTGGTCATTAAAAGCGTGATTCTGTTGCGGATCAAGCACTTCAAGGAGAGCAGACGCCGGATCACCGCGATAATCGTTGCCAACTTTATCTATTTCATCAAGCATAAACACGGGATTGGAAGTCCCCGCTTTCTTAAGTCCCTGAATAATGCGTCCGGGCATTGCGCCGACATAGGTACGGCGGTGCCCGCGTATTTCAGCCTCATCTTTGACTCCGCCGAGCGACATACGCACAAATTTACGATTCATGGATTTAGCAATGGACTGACCAAGCGAAGTCTTACCTACTCCAGGAGGACCGACAAAGCACATGATCGGGGATTTCCGATCATTTTTGAGCTGCAACACCGATAAAAACTCCAGAATACGCTCTTTCACGTCATTCAAGCCGTAATGATCTTTATCCAATTGCTTCGCGGCTTCTTTGACGTCGAGGTTATCCTCGGAATACTCTTCCCAAGGCACCGACAACAGCCAATCCACATAAGAATACGCCACATGATATTCACCAGATGCCTGAGGGATAACCTCAAGGCGTTCCATTTCCTTAAAAATGACCTTAAGCACTTCATCCGGAATATTTTCCTTGCTATTGATCCGCTCATTCAGAGCAACAATATCCGGATTTTTGTTTTCTTCTCCAAGCTCCTGACGAATGGTACGCAATTGTTCCCGCAGGAAGAACTCGCGTTGCGACTTACTCATAGCGTTATGTACCTGAGACTGGATTTCAGAGCCCAGGTGCAGCACCTCCACCTCGCGGTTGAGCAATATGGTCAGCAACTGGAAACGATCATGCAGATTGGGCAAAGTCAGGATATACAATTTTTCCGCAAAAGACAGATTGAGCGTATCAGCGATAAGATCAACCAGCCGAAAGTTGTCATTGACGTTGAGGATAGCTATTTTAAGTTCTTCCGGAAAATTAGGAGAATATGATATAATCTCCTGAAATTGCTTCAGAGCGTTACGCGCCATGGCAATGGCTTCAAGGTCATCGCCATCGGCCTCGATCACATCCTCGACCATGACTTTGCCATCGTCGCCGACGTCAAGGATTCTCACCCGTCTCAACCCACGCACCAGAACGCGCACCGTTCCATCAGGGAAACGCAACATTTTGACAATTCGCGCGACCGTACCTATCAGCGATACGGAACGATCTTTGGCAGCCACAGTATCGATATTAAAATCAAACCCGGCGTTCTCCAGTTGTATTGAGTCGCTGATCTCAGGAAAAGCTCCGATGAGACGTTGTCCTGAAGAAACCTCGTCAATCATCTTTATATAATCCTCCCCTTCGATAACCAGCGGCGCCAGCGTGTAAGGGAAAACCAGCATATTCTTGAGTGGCAGCAACGGCACTTCATACACCGCCGGCTCCCGTTCCTGATCTTTTATATTTTCATTGTCATCATTGCTTTTTTTATTTACAGACATAAAATCCTCTGAAAAGTTTTTAACTGACATTTTTATATTTCATCGTAAAAACAACCCCCGTAAAGCATTTTACAGCGTTGCGGGGGAAAATCAAACTCTGATTTAAACAAATATCTATTCGTTCATAATATTCAACGAACACGTAACCGTAGTAAGATCACTGCGCGCCACCGGAATCGAAAACATCACCTTGCAACCTTTGCCTTTCTCTCCGATAGCTGAAATCTTGCCACCATGAGATTCTACAATCTTCTTGGACACCGCCAGCCCCAAGCCGGAACCAGCCGCTCCTTTAGAAGTTATAAACAGATCAAATATTCTTGCCGCCTGCTCCGGACTTATGCCCACGCCATCATCCTCCACCGAGATGCAAATATTTTCTCTGGATTCGTCAAAACCGGCACGTACAGTTATTTTACCAACATTCTGCTGATCGATCCTGGTTTTCTTCTGCAATACCGCGTGTTCGGCGTTATTAATCAGATTCAGTAATACCCGATGAATGCCGTTAGCGTCTATTTCAGCGTACAAAGGCAGGTTGACGGAATCATCGTCAACATCCAGATTAATCCCGTCTGACTGAAGATTGGGAGCCATAAGGTCAACCACATCCCTGACGACTTTGCATACGTCGGATATCTGGAAGTTCATTTTCTGTTCACTTGCCAGATTCAAAAGGTTGAGGACGACATTGCCCAAACGCTGATGATTACGGTTGAGAATACTGAAAGCTTCGGCAGAAAGATCAGCATCGGAGCTGTCAATGCCCATTTGCAACAGATTAAAACTACCGTCCATGGCGGCAAGTATATTTTTGATATAGTGTGATATTTCCGCGGCTGAAGCGCCTGTAGCCACCAGCCGCTCATTACGGAAGTTAAATTCAAGCATATTGCGATGTTGTACCGTCATGCCCGCGGTATGCCCGGCTACCGCCATCACCCATAAATCCTCACAGGAATATTGTAGAACTGGATCGTCCAAAGTTATATACAGCATCCCGTTGCACTGTTCACGAGTTAACATCGGCACGCACATTATCGACTGATTTGCGTGTACTGAATTGGAGCCATTGACTAATACCGCCTGATAATTTTCTTTGCAGTAGGACACGATATTAGGGTCTATCTCCTCATCTTGAATGTCAACATGATCCTCCTGCCATCCGGCGGCGGTGATGAATTGTCCTTTTTCCAAGTCAAAAATAAGCAAATACGCGCTACATACAGGCAACAACACATGTAAGGATTCCACTATTTTGTTATATAATTCCTGCGGTTCAAGTACAAAAGAAATCATATTTTGAAACGCAAAAATATCCGCCATCCGGTTTTTACCACGTGAGGAAATATCATACTCACCGCTTTGGCGTTCCGTATTGAACTGCTCCAGGGGAATGGAATGCACTATAGACTTGTCATCAAGTAGCGAGGACTTGGTAGTATTACCAGGAACCACTATCTCAAAAATAGTTTTGCCGATACGGGCGGAAGTTCTGAAAGGCAATAAAACTTTGCGGTCTACTTTCTGACCGATGATCCAGGTACCGTTGGTACTTCCAAGATCTTCCACAAACCATTTGCCGTCCTCGAAAGACAATCGACAGTGGTTACGGGATATAAGCTTGTCTTTGACATGAACACCGGCTTCGGAGGCGCGTCCGAGAGTGAATACACTCTCAGGAACAGATATTATCTTTCCTTTGAGAGAACCGGCTATGATCCTGATGAAACAATCTTCCGCTTTGGCGGCAAAATCACCATTGAAATCCATAAGGAATTATTTCTCCTGCTTACCTCTTTTCCAACGGTTAACAACCGCTTTTGAAAATAAGTTATATCATTTAAATGAATTTTCAACACACAATGTCTATTTTTATCTCACAATCAATATAAATCAAGTGCAACAAAGCAAGGATTTACCTTATTTTATATATCGGTTATCTCTTTGTCCGGCAGAAAATGGCTCAAAGCTTCGCCGGCAAGATACAATGAACCGCATATAATCCGGGCTTCTCCGCGAGTACGTTCTAAGGCATGAGTCAGGTCATCGCACGCTTCAGCACCAATCCCGGCAGTAGTTGACGCCAAGTCACACAATTCCTGAGGAGAACAACATTGTCGCGTTCCTCCTTTTACGGGAACAAACACAAAGCGCGACGCTATCGCCGATAATATCCTCACAACCTCCCGGAAATCCTTATCCGCGAAACCGCCGTATATCACCGTAAAACGTGAATCCGGACAGTTGCGTTCAACCGCGTCGACCAGCACGGCAGCTCCTTCGGGGTTGTGCGCGCCGTCCAACAAAGTTCCATCCGGCATCGGCTGAAGGCGTCCAGGCCAGCGGGCATAAGCCAATCCGGCAATAAGCATATCCATATTTATATCGAAGCGGTCAGCGAGATACTCCATAATCAGCACCGCCAACGCCGCGTTTTTCACCTGTATACGCCCCGCCAGCTCAAGGTGTATGTCATGGGAACCCAAACGAAAGCCCTGTCCGGTCCACCCGGTAAAGGAGCTATCCGCAGCCAGCCATACATCCGGCACCTGATGCAATGGAGCATTATTTTCTTCGGCAACACGCATTATGACCGCTTCCGCAACCGGATCCATACGGTTGATGAACACAGGAACGCCGTCTTTAATTATCCCGGCTTTTTCAAAAGCGACCTTATCAATACTGTCGCCCAGATATTCCATATGTTCCAACGATATGCCGGTGATTACGCTACATTCCGGCACGACTACATTAGTGGCGTCGAACCTGCCGCCCATGCCCGTCTCCCACAATACAAATTGTGTCTGCTCCTGTTTGAAATACAAGGCTGCCAATGCGGTGGTAAGTTCAAAATAAGTCGGACATCTGCCCGCCTGTTTCATTTCCTCAACCGCGCTTACGGTTTCAGACACCAATCCGGCGAAACGCTCCTCACTGACCGCAATGCCGTTTATCCTGAAACGTTCCCGGACGGAAATCAGATGAGGAGATGAATAAAATCCAGTCTTGAATCCGGCATGACGCAATGCCGCAGCCAACATGGCGGCGGTGGAACCTTTGCCGTTACTCCCGGCGATATGAATAAAACGCAAGTCCCGGTCAGGCGCGCCGAGCCGGTCAAGCAATTCACGTTCCTGCTCCAGGCCCAGCTTTATTCCGAACATGGTCAGACTGTAAAGATAGTCTTCCGCTTCCTTGAAATTCATTAATGTATCCACGCCCTCAATAAGGGTTTGACCATGATGGATAAGTCATATCATGCCGCGAGGAAAGCAACTGACGCACCTTGCCCGTCCAGCTGTCCACCACATATAAAGTAGAATGTCCATTAGTATTGCGACTACAAATAATATGCCTGGAATCCGGCGCCCAGGATGGACTTTCCCAATTCCCGCCACCTTCGACGAGTATCCCGGATTTGACACGCGGATCTTTGCTGAGAACGGCGAGTGCATAACTTCTGCCGGATCTTGAGGAATACGCGATCGAACCATTTTTAGCCCATGCCGGGGATGTCGCTTCAACTCCGACTGTACTGAGCCGTGTGGCGGCGCCGCCATTAGCACTGATCATATACAAACCTGGTCTGCCGCTTAAATCGGATACATAGCAAATACTGCCGCCGTCGGGAGACCAGCAGGGCGAAGCCTCCACCGCTTTGTCATGGGTCAGACGGCGCATCTTTCCGCTTTCGACTTCTTTCACATAAAGTTCCACCTGATTATCGCGACTCATGACCAATGCCATGTATTTACCGTTGGGTGACACCGCGCCGCCGGTATTAAGCCCCCGCATACTCACCAGCAGACGGCTTTTAAGCGGCGCTAGCACAGTCTGGACTATATTTGTAGTGGAATGCCCATACATCGTATACAATATTGACGCGCCATCGGGAAACCATTCCGGCTCAACACACAAACTGTTATGCCGGGTTATCTGGGTAACATTTCGACCATCAAAATCACAGATATAAATATTTTTAGCCCGCAAACTGGTTTTCACGCTGAAAGCTATCCGGGTGGCACAGATTCCAGGTATTTTAAACACATCCCTAAGAATGTCGTCCACGCTCCGATGCACGTCAATATCTACTCTGCCAGGATTTATATTCCTCCTGACCGCGCTTACCAGACCGCCATCGGCATTTCTCAAATTGAGCGCAAGGACGCCGCCGGCATAAGAACCGTGAACGGTAAAGTCGGCGCTGGCGGCGGCGGGAACCACATCAAACCAGCCGCACAAAGTAAGACTGGATTTCACCAGCGCGGCAATCTCGCCATCTCCCGATACATGGTTAATATGCAAAGTCGGGTTTTTAGTAGACTCGCCAAAGCCTTTTACGACCCTCACCGCCTGGGCATGGTTTTCCGTACACAAAAAACTCAGCGCAGCCGCGAATAATAATGGTTTGAAAAAAGTTTTTATAAACATTTTTAATCTCGTCAGTGTTAATATTTGAAATAAGGTTTATAATATTTGCCGGAGCCATATTTTGCCAGTCTGAAAACAAATATTTTCAGAAAAAGTCCGGAATTAAAATTTACTTTAGTAGAACAGGCAGTTTTTTAGAAATTATGATAAAACCAATAGAC